>JBBQXI010000103.1:0-10564 GCA_038209805.1 Bacteroidales bacterium
AGAATAATCTGGATGTTGCCGTGGCACAACATCCGCACGAATTAATTACATACGGAGGAAACGGCGCTGTCTTTCAGAATTGGGCGCAGTATAGGCTTTGTATGAAATACCTATCGGAAATGACCGACGAACAAACGTTGGTGATGTATTCTGGCCATCCAATGGGACTCTTTCCATCGCACAAAGATGCGCCACGCGTGGTGGTAACCAACGGCATGGTTATTCCAAATTACTCTGGAAGAGATAATTACGAGCGCATGAATGCCCTCGGAGTTTCGCAATATGGGCAGATGACCGCCGGTTCGTTTATGTACATTGGGCCACAGGGAATTGTGCACGGTACGACCATCACCTTAATGAATGCTGCCCGCATGAATGGAAATGGTGAAATTGCAGGAAATATATTTGTTTCATCCGGGTTGGGCGGAATGTCAGGCGCACAACCAAAAGCTACAGTAATTGCCGGGATGGTTGCTGTTATTGCTGAAATAAATCCAAAAGTGGTAAAAGTAAGGCACGATCAGGGTTGGGTCGATGAAGTTTATGAAGATTTGGACAAACTGATTCTCCGGATGCAGGAAGCCCGCCGAAATAAAGAAGCAGTTTCGCTGGCCTACCAGGGAAATGTAGTCGATTTATGGGAGAAACTGGCCGAAGAAAATATATCTATTGATTTAGGTTCAGATCAGACTTCGCTGCACAATCCGTTCGCCGGTGGATATTATCCCGCCGGATTATCGCTGGAAGAATCGAATCAGTTGATGGCTGATAATCCAGAACTTTTTCAGGAAAAAGTTCACGAAAGCTTACGCAGGCAAGTGAATGCCATCAATAAATTGTCCGGAAACGGAATGTATTTTTGGGATTACGGCAATGCCTTTTTGCTAGAAGCCAAACGAGCCAATGCTGAAGTAACTAATCCAGATGGAAATTTTACTTATCCATCATACGTACAGGATATTATGGGGCCACTATTCTTTGATTATGGATTCGGGCCTTTCCGCTGGGTTTGCTGTTCGTGCGATCCGGAAGATCTCCGAAAAACTGACGAAATTGCACTTCATGTTTTGACTGAAATAGCCAAAGATGCTCCTTCCGAAATAATAAACCAATTAAACGACAATATCCATTGGATTGCCGAAGCCGGAAAGAATAAGCTGGTGGTTGGATCGCAGGCTCGTATCCTATATGCCGATTGTGAAGGACGAATGAAAATCGCAGAAGCTTTCAACAATGCCGTTCGTGATGGAATAATCAGCGCACCAATTGTTCTGGGGCGCGATCACCACGATGTTTCAGGAACGGACTCACCTTTCCGCGAAACTTCCAACATATACGACGGATCGTCTTTTACCGCCGACATGGCCATTCAGAATGTAATTGGCGATTCGTTTCGAGGCGCTACCTGGGTCTCGATTCACAATGGTGGTGGAGTTGGCTGGGGCGAAGTGATTAACGGTGGTTTTGGGATGACTCTGGACGGCTCTAAGGATGCCGACCAACGATTAAAACAGATGCTTCACTGGGATGTAAACAATGGAATTGCACGCCGTAGCTGGGCGCGAAACGAACCGGCACTATTTGCAATAAAACGAGCGATGCAGGAAAATCCTGATCTGAAAATTACTTTACCAAATCTAACCGATGAAAAGATGATGGATCAGTTGTTTGAAAAAATGGAGTAATCAGGTATCAAAAGTCAAGTCAATCGAGAATCCAGTCATCCAGAAACAAGTTCAGAATGACCACCTTAATAACGTCTATTCGAACATCAGCAAATATGGCCGTTCGATTTCAGATCTTAATTCGTCGACTCCGAAAGCTCTACTTTTGCGAATCGTTTCGCGACCAGCAAAGAAAACAACAACCGTTGGAGCCGTAAATACTCGGTTCTGTGCAGCTAACTCCGGGAGCTTGTCTGATTCAACAAAAACCATTTTCATTTTCGGGAATGACTCTGAAACCATTTCGATCACCTTAGGCTTCAAAACATGACAGACGGAACAGGTTTCTGTAGAAAAATAGGCTAAAACGGAATCGTTCTCAGCCAAAATCTGCTCAAATTCGGATATTGATTGTATAGTTACCAATATTCGTATTGACCAGTTGCTAATAAAACAAGTGTACAGGCAATCTCCGGATAAATGCCAGCCGATTCAAGTTTCGCAATAAATTCAGGATTTTCAGTTCCGGGGTTGAATATGACTCGCTTTGGTGTTAAATTCAGGATATAAGAATAGTATTCGGGTTGGTTCTGTGGCCCGACATACAAAGTAACCGTATCAATTGCGTCAAAAGCTTTCTTTTCAGAATTAAATGCAACACCTGCTACTTCGCCTGCCCGCAAACCAATGGCTACGACTTCGTGCTGATGCGATACCAAAGCTTTAATGGCTTTGTTTGAATATCTATCAGGATTTTCGCTAGCCCCAATGACCAATGTCTTTCTCATTTTTCACTCATTTTTTCTAACAATACAACCGCATGAACTGAAATCCCTTCTTCCCTACCCTCAAACCCCAATTCTTCAGTTGTTGTTGCTTTGATTGAAACCGCATCAACATCGATCCCCAGAATTTCAGCCAAAGTCTTTTCCATTTCAGGAATGTACGGTTTCATCTTTGGGTTCTGAGCAGCAACTGTAACATCAAGGTTTCCTACCTGATAGTTTTTAGAGGCAATCAGCTCATTGGTTCGATACAACAATATTTTGCTGTCAATGTTTTTAAAGTCAGAAGAAGTATCAGGAAAATGGCGACCAATATCACCCATTTTTGCAGCACCGAGCATAGCGTCGCAAAGGGCATGAATCAACACATCGCCGTCGGAATGAGCGACAGTTCCTTTACTGTGAGGAACAAGAACACCGCCCAACCAAAGGGTTTCGCCCTCAGCTAAACGGTGTACATCGTATCCGTATCCAATCCGGAAATTCATTTATTTAGATTTTAGTATTCAGACATCACATCGAAATCTATGTCTGAATTTATGTTATCTTTTTTGTTTGTTGAAGGCATCTAAATCGAACATTAGGGTAAACCGAAGGGTGTTTGCCAATGGATTATTTTGTGCTACTGGCAAAAGGTAAGAAAAGTCGAGTGCAAAAACATTCATTTTCAAACCAGCTCCTGCTGTGAAAAATTTACGGTTTCCTTTCGATGCATCTTCGTAAAAATATCCGGCACGTAATGCAAATTGTTTGTTGTACCAATACTCTGCACCGACCGAAAAATTAATTTCTTTAAATTCTTCTTTCATGCCTCCGGGAGCATCACTAAACGAACTAAAAATACCAGCAATTGGCGACTTGGAAGAAGTTGATCCTGTAACGATATCATCAGTAACAACTTCAGGAGTAGGCACTAACAACTTATTGGCATCAAAAGTGAACATGATGGTATTATACTTATCCATTTCGGTCTTATAGGAAGCTCCCAACCTCAGGTTTGTAGGTATGAAATCTTTGGTTTCTCCATCGGTATAAGAAATTTTACTACCAATGTTCGAAATATTAATACCAGCAGCAATTGTCGAATTTTTACGATTCATCCGGATCTCATTCTGATAATAGAAAGCCACATCAGCAGCATAGGCACTTCCTGCGTGAGTTGCAACTCCATTTACTTCCTGTCCACCAGTGAGGTCAGAACGAATGTACCGAAGGGCAACAGCACCTGAAAAATTTTCGGAAAGGAGACGGGTATAACCTAAATCGACCGCAAACTCATTTGGACTTTGGTTTCCTTGTGCATAACCATATTGATCCATAAATTGAATATCACCTAACGTAAAGTAACGCAATGATCCACTCATCGTTTGATTCTCATCCAGACGTTTATAACCCACAAGATAGGCTAAATTGATATCCTTAACCAGATTGCTCAGCCATGGAGAATACGACAAGGCAATTCCCATTTCACTCTCTGCAAATGCGTACTTTGCTGGGTTCCAGTGTTGTGAATTCACATCGGGTGAAGTTGCAACACCTGCATCTCCCATCGCTCCGGCTCGTGAGTCGGGTGCAATAGTTAAGAATGGTACGCCGGTAGTAATTGTATTTGCTCCAGTAGTCGAAGTCGTTTTATTTTGCGCATTTGCTTGCGATAAAAACATTCCAACAAAAAGAGCTGCAGTCAGAAGTAGATTTATTTTCTTCATTTTAAATCGTTCAGTATTTTTTTTTGAATTTGCAAATATAGATGTTTGTAAAGGAGAACTTACCAGACAAACAAAAATATAAACGGACAACTATCCAAAATAGTATTACACCAAAAAGTTTTGGATATATTTTAACGGTAAATAAAAACCAATCGGCCTGAGCCACTGCTAATCTTTCCATCATTGGTTGTTACGGTAAGTCTATAGATATATACTCCAGGAATCATTTTTACAAAACGATCTGCCGGAGTCCATGAAAATGGCAAACTTTCAGTTCCAGACGAGCCAACTGTTGTTTTAAATACATCCATCTGGGCACCTGAACTTGAAAAGACTTCAAGTCTAACGTCAAACGATTCATCAGGCTGATTATGCGTAAAAATAAACTTGGTTTGTCCCTGCATCGGATTAGGGTAGCAGGTAAGGGTTTCGATCCTAAAATCATCCTTCACCACAAACCTGATTTCAACTTCTGAAGAATTATTCAACACATCCCAGACCTTCAGCATGAGAACGTGCTCGCCTTCAGACAAGTTTGTGAGTGGGAAAATTATCTTTCCGCTGGTATATTTATCTTTATCAGCTTGAAAATAATCATTTAAGATCATAATATTGGTATAATCATCATCGAGGATAGCAGTAATATCGTGTCCGATACCGGTTCCTGAAGTATTGATTCCTGTCTCATCGCTAATATTTGCAATCAAAACGGAACTGGCACTAACCTGATCTCCGTCTTTAAACGAATCAGAATTAAGAAACATTTCAATATCAGGCCCTTTTGAGTCTGATGTGGAATTATTTGATGCTCCTCCAACGTAAAATCCATCAAAATAGCCTTGTGCATCAACTGTTTCGTTGTAAGCATAATAGAGTATTTTGCCTTTATCAACCTTGTACGAAATATCTTTCGGAACAAAAAACGAAAACTCAAACTCCCCATTTTTAACGCTGGCCAAACCTTTATAAATAACGTTATTTTGCACAGAATAACTCATTGGAGTTTGCCCGGCGTTTCCAAGCGTTTCAACCTGCATCGCCTTATCGTATACCGTCGGAATTATTTCCCCATTAAACGAAGTTAGTTTAGCCCCTTTATTATCAGCCACGTAACCTTTAACGGTTACAACAGATAGTGTTCGAATGGTATCGATTTGTGTACCGACATCCTTCCCATCAATACTGATGGTCTTTACCTGATAATTAGGATTTGCCAACCGCATCGCTGGATCTGCCAGTAAGGTAAAATTCAACTGGTTCGTTCCTGTATTGGCAGCAGCTTTTGCTTTCTGCATCACATCACCTAATCGCAGGTTATTTCCCTGTTGATCTTTTTCAAAAATATATTGAAAAAATTTGTTGTTCAGAACGAAATTTGCTCCAGAGTATACCAACCTTGTGGTCGAAAAAAGACCAACACCTCCACCAAGAGGGTTAAACAAAATTTCTTCCCCGGCTGATGTCTCATCAGCATCAAATCGACTGAATTCGCAGGTAGCTGTTACAAATATTGGTAACTTATTCGTGTTTGACCATTTATTTATTTCGGAAATGTCCAATATTTTTTCATCTGCCAAATATTTTTCATTGGCGTGCCCAGTGTAGTTCATCACCAATGTACCTTGCTTTACTCGATTATTAATAGCCGCAGTTACATCAGGATACATTTCGCCACCCGAGGTCGAAATTTGTTTGTAGGCATCAAGATATATTTTATCCGTGAAAAAACCTGGATAAGCTTTATTTACAGAATTTGCTAAATTTTCAGCCTGACTCATATGAGTGTTATAATCTTCATCGTCTCCAATAAAAGTAACCACATTCCGCCAATTTCCCATCGATTCCTTTTTATAGTAATGTTCGATTTTGTCAATGACAGACTTTGCATCATCCATATTATTTGCAGGTATCCTTCCAATTCCAAGATCGACGACTCCCTGAGCACCTCCTTCATCCTGATCAAGAAACACAAAGAAATCATCAGTGACAAATGATTCCGTTGGTGAAAGCGAATTCTCCGACTGAAAAGTAGGGAGAAGGTTGTGATTTTTGCCCAGAATATTTCGGTTGTCATACGATCCGTCACCCATCAGCAAAATATATTTCAACGTATTATTACCTGTTTGTTTACCCAAATCATAACACATCCTGAAGTAATTTCTTAAGCCAGAAGGATCAGGCAATCCTCCTGAAAATTCATTATAAATAGCATCAGGAGTAACAACCTGTACTTTCATTCCATCAATATTTCGATGAAAATCGGCTAATGTATTTGCCACATCTAATAATTCAGAATTTGAAACTATGATCATCTCCGACAAATCGGCTGCATGTAAATTTTGGTTGGCTACAATTCCAACCGATTCAGGAACAGGGATTGTTCCGCCAGGATTAAACGCCACATATTCGCGGGTCGCAGCTGAATTTGATTTAAATTTTAGCTGACCACCCGAATAAATTGCAGGAACTTCAAACGTATTGTTGA
This sequence comes from Bacteroidales bacterium, assembly GCA_038209805.1. GTDB lineage: Bacteria > Bacteroidota > Bacteroidia > Bacteroidales > Prolixibacteraceae > Aquipluma. The sequence continues at coordinate 6,644 of JBBQXI010000103.1, forward strand.
TATCGGTCACGTCAAATATCTTAGTTGTTGCTGAAGCTCCACTCAAAACAAATTCTGAAATCAGAACTGTTCCTTCAGCGCCCTTTCCTCTGAATGAATAAACATCGGCATTCATATTCAGGAAACTTTGATAATTAACAGAAACATAATCGAGCCAAGCATTTGAAGTACTATTAAATGCGCTATAAGTCAAATTTACCTGAAGACTTTTAGATGGAGCAAGTCCTGAAAATGAATAAATCTGTTGGTCAGCGAAATCGGAAGTTGGATCAGTCACCGGAAGTGCATTAAATGTAATATTACTCTTTAAAGATCCATTCACCGTTACATTCATAGAACTTGAGGCTGATGATCTGGCAACTGCAGAAACAACAAACTGTGCTGATTTTGTCAAATCAGGATTATCGAGCGTCAAACTAACAGTTAATGATAGACCAGAATTAAATTTCTCTCCAAACCATTGACTTCCCGAAGATATTAGATTAACAGTGTCTTTTTCATAAAAAGCATAATTGGTAAAAGAATTAATAGTCCTAGATGTATTGTCTGTTAATTCAGCAGCTTTTGAAATAATCTTAGGCGTTCCCTGATCAGAAAGAAAAAAGTAAGTTTCGGTAGAATAGTAATTCTGCTTATGAGTTAAGACTCCTGTTGTTGCATCTTCATTAATGCGTACACTTCCAGTTGAATAGAAAAACATACAATCTTTACTGGCATTGTCCTTTCCCTTAAAAATCGGGTAAGCATTCAAGTCGTCAAATCCAATATCTCTATTTAAAAACGGCAACATATAACCACCGTTGCCATAAACAGAAACCTGATCTGGATTTGAAAACCCCCATGACTTAAGCTGATCGAATGTAACTTTATAAATACCCTTATTTTTTGTCTTGATTTTAATCCATTTGCCTGATGCCAGGACTGATGTCGTTTTCCACTGATACGCAGCAGATGCCGATTTTAAATGATTGGGATTTTCTTTGATCGATACAGTGAATTCTACCAATCGCTCAATCTGGCTATTTCTCCTGACAAAAGGAAAAACAGTTAACCGAAGCACCGATCGTCCTGAACTTGTACCAATTTCATGCTTAAAATTCAATTCACTACCAATTGAATCATTAAATGCAATCGATGAATTTTGAATAGGTTCAAAAATTGCATCGTCTATAGAAATTTCAATATTCGAATTATTTAAATCAAAACTTTCAACCCAATATGGCAATCGTGACTGATCAATAATTATACTACCTTCAAAATTTAAGTAAGTATTTTGAGTTGCATCAACATTTTGTGATTTTTGAGTCCAATGAATTTGGCGATGAAAATCAGTTGACCAACTATTGAAATTAACTAAAAGAAATCCACAAAAAAGTAATAATCTTAGCATTATATATTTATTTATTGCAATATTATTTAAACGAGAAGTAACTACAAATATTATAACATTATGTCATAATGTAAAACTTAACTTTACCGACCTTAATTATCAGTGGCAAAGATATGCAGTACAAACAACAAGTGTAAAAAAAAAGATTGAATACATGAACAATATCAATTCAACAATTTAGTTATATTTGTGAGTCTTTTAAATAACAGAAAAGAAAATATACGATGAAATTTAGATCCATAATATTATTTGGTCTCGCTACATTAATGGCTGGATGCGGATTGATTGGAAAAGGTAAAGGAGGTTCTGGCACTTCTCATGCAACCGGATGGGAATTTGGAGATCCAAAAAATGGTGGTTTTCAGTCTGATGACAATTACAAACAAGAAACTGGTCCCGGATTAGTTTTCATTCAGGGTGGTACATTTACGATGGGTCGCGTTGAACAAGACGTGATGTACGATTGGAATAATGTTCCAAAGCGAGTTACTGTTGCCTCCTTTTATATGGATGAAACCGAAGTTTCCAATCTCGACTATCGAGAATATTTATTTTGGCTGAGAAGAGTTTATCCTTCTAATCCTGAAAAATATGGATCGGCACTTCCTGACACTTTAGTCTGGAGAGAAGAATTAGCTTTTAACGAACCCTATATCACTAATTACCTACGTCATCCAGCATACGGAAATTATCCAGTTGTAGGAGTTTCATGGAAACAGGCTGATGCATACTCCAAATGGAGAACAGACCGTGTAAATGAAAAAACATTGGCAGATAAGGGCGTAATTACAATTGACAATACACAAAGTGGTCAAAATGTATTTACGACTGAATCATATCTTGCTGGCTTATATCAAGGTACTGAAGGTAAAAAACCGTTAAAAGATGCTGCCGGAACCAATCGGAAAGTTCGTTGGGAAGACGGTTTGCTGCTTCCAAACTATCGTCTCCCTACCGAAGCGGAATGGGAATATGCAGCACTTGGGTTAGTTGGAAATACTGAAGACGAACTCCTGACCAACCGGAAACTTTATCCTTGGAACGGAACTTATTTACGTGACGATAATAAGAAAACCAGAGGTCGTATGATGGCTAACTTCACTCGTGGCCGAGGCGACTTAATGGGTATGGCTGGTGCGTTAAATGACAATGCCGACATTACAGCGCCAGTAACATCGTATGATCCAAACGATTACGGCCTCTATTGTATGGCCGGAAATGTGAATGAATGGGTCGCCGATGTATATCGTCCGTTGTCTTCTTCTGATGTTGCTGAATTTCAACCATTCCGTGGAAATACTTTCACAAAATACAAAACGGATGCTGATGGGAAACTTGTTCGTAATGAATTTGGTGAACTTGTAAAAGATACAATTGCTGATTACAGAAACTTCAAGGATGGGGATTATAGTTCTCAGGTTATTGAAGGTGAAGACTGGAATACACAAAAGGATAAAACAAAAACCAATAACATGTACATTCAGTCAACCAAAGAAGGTCAGTTCTCTTCTTTGATTTCAGATCATTCCAGAATTTACAAAGGAGGAAGCTGGAAAGACAGGCCTTACTGGTTAAGTCCGGGCGCTCGCAGATACCGCCCTGAAACTGAATCTGCAAGTGATTTAGGATTCCGCTGTGCAATGACACGGGTTGGAAGTCCTGACGGATTTTAGCAGAGTTTAATTTTTCAATATATAAAACCTCATTTGAAAAAGTGGGGTTTTCTTTTTTAAACACCAACTATGGAAATCGCCAACTTATATGCAATTTTTCGGGAATTCCCGACTGTAGCTACCGATTCAAGAAACATACCAGAAAATAGCATTTTCTTCGCTTTAAAAGGTGACAATTTCAATGGCAATGCCTTTGCTAACGAAGCAATATCGAAAGGAGCGGCATATGCTGTAATTGACGAACCTGAATTTGAGACAAGCGATCGGATGATTCTGGTTCGTGATGTATTAAAAAGCCTGCAAATGTTAGCTCAATATCACCGAGACCAATTGGGACTACCAATTCTGGCGATTACCGGAACAAATGGCAAAACAACAACTAAAGAACTTATTACAGCCGTCCTATCGAAGAAATTTAAAGTGAATTCCACTAAAGGTAACCTGAATAATCACATTGGAGTTCCTTTGACCTTACTTTCAATGAATGAGGAAACTGAATTTGGAGTGGTTGAAATGGGTGCCAATCATCCTGGAGAAATAAAAATTCTCTGCGATATTGCCAATCCTGATTTTGGTCTCATCACGAATATTGGAAAAGCACATCTGGAAGGTTTTGGTTCATTTGAAGGTGTCATAAAAACAAAGTCAGAATTGTATGCTTTCATCAGGAATAAAGATGGGAAATGCTTTGTGAATGCAGACAATTCTTTGTTGACTAAACAGGCTAATCATATTGAACAAATTAGCTATGGAAAATCAACTGATTATTTCATGGCCGGCGAACTGGCGAGTACTGACAATTATTTGGTAGTTAGAGCACTTTTCCCGAAAGGCTGGCTCTATCTGAAATCGAAACTA
>JBBQXI010000104.1:0-10557 GCA_038209805.1 Bacteroidales bacterium
GTGGTAACTTTATTGCAACATGGGGCATACGACTACATTGTTAAATCGAAAGATATCAGGGAACGCTTGCTGAATACCGTTAACAACATCAGACAGGGCAGCAACCTGAAAAAAGAAATTGTGAATTTGCGACAGGAGGTCAAAAAAAAATACACTGAGCAAAATACGATAATTGGGAACAGCAAGGCAACTCGTAAGGTTTATGAATTGATCGAAAAAGCTGTCCGGACAAACATAACTGTGACAATAACAGGCGAAACAGGAACAGGTAAAGAACTTGTTGCCAAAGCAATACACTACAGCTCGAACCGCTCAAAGCAACCATTTGTCGCAGTAAATGTGGCCGCTATTCCAAAAGAACTGATTGAAAGCGAACTCTTCGGACATGAAAAAGGGGCCTTTACAGGGGCAGCTTTCCGCCGAATTGGAAAGTTCGAAGAAGCCGATGGCGGTACACTTTTTCTTGACGAAATGGCTGAAATGGACATTGCTCTTCAAGCTAAATTGCTCCGCGCCCTTCAGGAAAAAGAAATTATCCGGATTGGCAGCAATACTCCTGTGAAATTTGATTGTCGAATCATCATTGCAACCAATAAAGATCTTCAGGAAGAAATCAAAAATGGAAATTTCAGACAGGATCTGTATTACCGGCTTTACGGACTTCCCATTGAATTACCACCATTGCGCGATCGGGAAAACGATGTGATTATTTTGTCCAAACATTTTATTCAGGTTTTCTGCAAGGAGAATAAAATGGTCACTAAAACCTTAACACCTGAAGCATCAGCCCGATTGCTATCCTACTCATTCCCGGGAAATATCCGTGAATTGAAATCGGTGATCGAACTGGCAGTTACACTGGCCGATCAGCATGAAATTTCGGCTGACCACATTGTATTGGGCAGAGGACAAAATTTGCTCGACGACATTTTCAGTAATGAACTCAGTCTCCGTGAATACGATATTCTAATTGTCAAAAAGTTTCTGGATAAATACGACAATAACATCAAACAGGTAGCCGAAAAACTAGATCTTGGGGTAGCTACCATCTACCGTATGTTGAAAGAAGACAACAAAGAATAAGGCATACGCCATTTCTCATATTTATCAGCCACTGCTTCAATTTGATCAATTTGAGAAAATAAAATTCCGGCACACAATACATAAATCACTAATTATAAACCACTTATTTAATTTTTTAATAAGTGGCATATGCATTGCAATGCTTTATACCGAAATCAGACAGCACTGAAGCTAACGAGAGAGATTAGAGATAAAGATAAAGCGTAATAGCTGTCTGATTTTAGAGTTTAAGAATCTACTTATTAAATAAAAAAATTATGGAAACACAAAAATCACCGATGACGATCATTATCGTCGCATTTTTAATTTTGATTAGCCTTATTGGCGGCGGAGTATATGTATACAACCAAAAACAAGATGAAATCAAAACGCTTACAATGGAAAAAAGCGATTTGAACCAAACTATTCAAAAAAGAGATTCAATAGTAAACGACATGGAAGGTACATTCGCTGAAATTGAAAGCAACATGTCTTTCATCAGAGAAAAAAGAAGCCAGATCGCGACACTGCAAACTGAAGGTGGTAAAAACAAAAAACAGTTAATTGCAGAAGATGTAAAACTGATGAATACCATGCTGGAAGAAAGCAGTAAAAAAATTGCTGATTTGGAAGCAAAGCTAAGGAAGTCGGGTATGAACATTAAGTCGTATGAAAAAAGACTTCAGGCCTTAAACGAAACCATAGAAGCTCAGAATACCGAAATCGCTGGATTGAAAAATGAAATTGAAGGCAAAAATGCTAATATTGCTGAACTCGGCACAAAAGTTCAGGACTTAAATAGCAACATTCAACAACAAGCTGACACCATCAATTACAAACAAAAAGTGATTGTCGATAAAACCGACAAACTGAATACCGCTCACTTTGCTTTGGGAACTTTCAAGAAACTGAAAGAAGAAGGTATTGTCAGCCGCGAAGGTGCAGTTCTTGGAGTTGGCGGTGGCAAAGCAATTCAGGGAAATTTTGATACGAAATATTTCACTGACGTTGATATTCGCCAAACAAAAACAATCCCGTTGAATGTAAAAAAAGCAGTTGTAATTTCAGAACATCCAAGCAGCTCATATAAACTGGTTGAAGAAAACGGACAGATTGCTTACCTTCAGATTGAAGATCCTGCCGAATTCTGGAGAATTTCGAAATACGCTGTTATTCAGGTAAAATAATTCAATCACCTCATGCATTCCTAACCAAATTGAGTTAAAGCCATGAGAAATAGAGATAGAGCAAAAGGGATGCATGAATTCTAGACAATTTAGGAGGGCTTCATTTTAGCCCAAGAAAGTTGTACTATATATAAAAGGCTGTCAGGGTAAATTCCTGACAGCCTTTCACTTTTTATGTATTTTTGTTAAGATCAAATAATGCCCAATGATTTACCTACTTTAATAAATGCCTCAACAGCCTGATCAATTTGTGCTTTGGTATGGGCTGCCGATAATTGAACCCTGATTCGCGCCCTACCTTTTGGCACAACCGGAAATACAAATCCAATCACATAAATGCCTTCTTTTAATAACTCATCAGCAAATTTCACAGCCAACGGAGCATCGTAAATCATCACCGGAACAATAGCTGTGGTACCTTTTACCAGATCAAATCCGGCAGTTTCCATTTTGCTCCTGAAATAACTGGCATTCGCCATCGTTCGTGCCGGCAATTCGGCCGATTCGGTTAACAGATCGAGTACTCTTGAAGTTGCACCTACGGTTGCAGGAGCCAATGTATTCGAGAACAAATACGGGCGCGACCGCTGACGAAGCATTTCAATGATTTCCTTCCGGCCTGAAGTACAACCACCATTTCCGCCACCAAGCGCTTTGCCGAAAGTTGTAGTTATGATGTCAATTTTCCCGAGCAAACCGAAATGCTCTGCGGTTCCTCGTCCGGTTTTGCCAATATAACCCGATGCATGCGAATCATCAACCATAATCAGGGCATCATATTTTTCGCACAAAGCAACAATCTCCGGAAGTTTAGCCAAATCCCCATCCATCGAGAAAACTCCATCGGTAACTACCAGACGGTATTTGAGCGATTGTGATTCTTTCAGGCAATTTTCGAGTTCAGCCATATCTGCATGTTTGTATCGTGCTCGCTGAGCTTTACATAAACGCACACCATCGATGATTGAAGCATGGTTCAACTCATCGGAGACGATAATGCTGTCATCACCCAAAAGTGGTTCAAAAACGCCACCATTGGCATCAAATGCTGCACAATACAAGATAGTGTCTTCAGTACCCAGAAAATCAGATACTTTTCGCTCCAATTCTTTGTGAATCTGCTGTGTGCCACAAATAAAACGAACCGAAGAAAGACCAAAACCCCATTTGTCCATGGTTTGTTGAGCGGCCTTAATTACTTCCGGATGATTGGCCAACCCAAGATAGTTGTTGGCACAAAAATTCAAAACCATTTTATCACTCCCAACCGAAATCTCGGAACTTTGCGATGATGTGATTATTCTTTCGGTTTTATACAAACCTTGCTCTTTCAGTTCACGTAGCGTATTTGCTATGTCTTCTTGAATTTTTCCGTACATGATCTTATTTTTTAATACATAACAAAGTAATAGATTCAATATCTTAAAAAGAGTGATAAAACGCAGTCCAGTCTTTTATGCAAAGATATGTTGTAATCCTACCACGTTGTTCAAACAACTCATTTTAAAAAATGAATTTTATTCCTTTTCACTGAATCAAAAAAATAATACGCGATTTCTGCTTGTATCAGCTTTTTTTTTCATTATTTGGCAACAGTTTTCCTGAAATTAAAAGAACTATCAAATGAAAACACTGGTCTTAACCGGGATCCGGAAAATTGAAATGATTGACAAACCTATACCGGTGCTGGAAAATGCAACTGATGTTCTGATCAGAATGATAACCGTTGGAGTTTGTGGATCAGATATTCATTATTTCGCTGCCGGCAAAATAGGAACTCAGGTTGTTCAATTTCCATTTGCCGTCGGGCACGAATGCTCGGGCATTGTAGTAGAAACTGGTAGTTCAGTTACCCGGGTTAAACCGGGAGATCTGGTTGCTATCGATCCCAGCGTTCATTGTGGTGTTTGCGATCAATGTTTGGCCGGACGGCCGCATACCTGTCGCAAAAACATGTTTTTGGGATGCCCCGGACAACTAGACGGATGCCTGTGCGAATATATCGTTATGCCCGAATTCTGCTGCTTTGAAGTAAACAAATTGCTTAATCCGATTCAGGCAGCATTGGTTGAACCGTTAACCATTGGAACATACAGCGTTGAACTGGCTAACTCCAATTTTCAGGATAAAACCATTGGCATTTTTGGCGCTGGACCAATTGGGCTAAGCGTGTTGATGGTATTAAAGTCGCAGGCCAATTGCACTATTTTCTCCTATGAACCGTTGGATTACCGACGGAAGAAAGCAGCCGAATTAGGAGCAAATTACACAATTAATCCTCTTGAGTCGGATGCATTTGAAACAACAAGTGAAATTGAACCACTTTTGCTCGATCTGGTTTTTGATTGCAGCGGCGAACAAAAAGCCATTGACGATGCGATCAGGATTTTAAAACCAGGAGGAAAACTAGTTTTAACCGGCATTCCACCTGAAGGAAGCTATACTTTCGACATGGATATGATGCGCCGAAAAGAAATTACGATTGTAAATGTTCGACGTCAGAATCATTGCGTTGAGAAATCGATCGACCTGATTAAAAACGGGTTACCCGCTGAGCAAATGGTTACTCATCATTTTAAGCCAGAAGCGTCACAACAAGCATTTGAGATGGTTGCCAACTATCAGGATGGAGTGATTAAAGCGATGATCGATTTTTTCTGACAAATCTCATTTGATAAAAATTCAGAATAAAACTCAAAAATATTGCATGGAAGGTAGATTTTCATTTATATTCGCCCCTGAAGATTTATTAAATTTTTTCATATAATTGCACTAAAATATTTATCAATGAATCCAAGTAAACCCAGAGTAATTAAGGATTACGACAAGCTCGATCCGGATATTCAGGAAAAAATCAAACTTGAATATCCTAGCGGATACAGTGAAAACTTAATCTATTTTACCAACAAAGAAGGCAAGCGGGTAAGTGCATTGCCCTTCGAAACAGATGACAAATATTATCTGGTTCGGATGACAGTTTATGAAGCTGAGAAAATTATCGAAGAAGATGACGACTATGACAGCACCGGCTCTCTGAAGGATAGCGCGAAGGAAGAATATGAAACCAAGTATGGCGATGATGATATCCTTGCTGCAAGTGACGATGTTGACGAAATTGATGATGTTGCCGATGACGACTTCGACGATGATGACGACGATGACGGCGGCGATGATGACGAGGATTAATTCCCTTCTTCATTAAAAAATCTTCAAAACTTGTCTTTGTCGGATAATGACTATCCGACTCATAACGGCTTAAAAATACTGTATGTCAGGATGTTGAAAAAGCAAATTGCTTTTCACTCCTGAATACATTTAGCCATATTCTCAAGAGCGAAAATCTCAAAATTAAATTCCCGAATCTTTTTTTGATTAAAAATCCAGTCTAAGCTGATCGGCCAGATTGGCGAATGTTATCCGGTGATAGGGAGTTATCCCAATTTCCCGGATCAGCTTTCTGTGGTGTAAAGTAGGATAACCTTTGTTTTTCGACCAATCATATTTTGGATATTCCTGATGAATGGTTTCCATATAGTCGTCGCGGTAAGTTTTTGCAAGTATCGACGCAGCAGCAATAGGCATATATTTGCCATCGCCTTTAATAATGCAGGTATGCGATATTTCAGGATAAGCTTTGAACCGATTCCCATCAATAAGCAAATGTTCTGGTTGTATTTTGAGTTGAGCAACTGCACGGTGCATGGCTAAAAACGAAGCATTTAAAATGTTAATCCGATCAATTTCGTGATTATCGACAATACCTACCGCAAATGCCAGAGCCTGCTGTTCAATAATCGGACGAAGCGCATATCGTTGTTTCTCTGTAAGCTTTTTCGAATCGTTGAGCAACTCATTTTCGAAATCTTCAGGAAGAATAACTGCCGCCGCAAACACCGGGCCAGCCAAGCAACCACGCCCAGCCTCATCGCAGCCGGCTTCCAGTCTGCCCTTCTGTAAATATAATTGTAGCTTTTCTTTTTTCATTTGTGAGTGTTGCTTGAGTATATAAGTATGTTCGCCTCTTTGGATGCTCCCTTCGATACGCTTCGCTACTCAGGGAGCTAGACTTCGGTATTCTGACTCCGGTCGCCATTATGTATTCGCACAAATCTGAATACTTCCCCAAAGTAATTCAGCCGTCTTATCCCAGCTAAACTTTTCCTTCTGAACAAATCCCTTTTCAATGAGTGAATCGCGAAGATCTTTCTCCTGAAAAATCCGGATCATCGCGTCTTTGATCTGACTTAACGAAAATGGATCGACATAAAGAACTGCATTTCCTCCTACCTCTGGCAAAGAAGTTGTATTTGAACAGATGACAGGCACACCAGCATTCATCGCTTCAATGACAGGAATTCCAAAACCTTCGAAGAACGGCACAAAAGTGAGCGCCAAGGAAGCACCCAATACATGATGAAGTTGTTCATTAGTAAGCCTTCCGGTAAAAACAACATCATCTTTATAACGCATTCCTTCGTAGGTCAGCTCAATGTCGTTGGTTTTAAACATGCTCTCACCAACAATCAGCAGTTTAGTGTCCGACTCAACAGAAGTACGAAAAGCATCGTAAGCCCGCAGCAAACCACAAATATTTTTTCGGGGATGAAGTGATCCGATGAACAAAAAATATTCTTTGCCCCTTGAATAAACTGATCTGGCGACTATCTTTTCATCATCAGAAGTAGGTGTATAAGAAGTATTCACCCCATTATATACAACATCAACTTTGTCTGAATCAATTTTATAGGTACGGTTAATATCTTCTTTCGAAAAGTACGATACGGTTACAATTCGTTTGGCTTTTTTGGCAAACCTCGGAAAAAAGTAATTGTAATATTTTGCTTTTAGCCAAGGCAAATCCTGAGGTCGGTGCGCAAAATTAATATCATGAATGGCTGCCAATTGGCTAACTTGTGTATTTAGCGACAAATAGCCATCAGGCGAAAAAAACAAATCGGCTTTATATTTCTTTAAAATCCGGGGGATCTGAAGTTCGAACCAGATAACCCAAAGAATGGGGTGTCTGGTTGGTGGTGACAAAACGATTGGTGTTATGTTATCAGAAAAAATAAACTCTTCGGCATATGGACGATCAAAAATGAACAGAAACTGATGCTCCGGATGTTCACAGGTTATCCGCGACAGGGTTTCTCTGGTAAACCATCCAATTCCTTCCAGCTTTTCGGGTAGCAGCAAACGTGTATTTACGGCAATTATCATAGGTTTGGGTTATCGTTTCGAAATCTATTCAAATGTACAAAGTCTGCACAAAAATTTGTTACTTTTGATGCACTTTAATCAAACCAGAAAAAGCTACCCGATTGAAACGGAAGTTTATTACAAATCTTTTGCTGCTCCTTTTTCTGAATGTTTTAATCAAACCTTTCTGGATATTCGGAATCGACCTAACCGTGCAAAATCTGGTGGGCGACGAGAGCTATGGATTGTATTTTTCGCTTCTGAATTTTTCGATGATCCTGAATATTCTACTCGACTTCGGAATAACCAGCTACAATAACAAAAACATAGCCCAGCATGGCCAGTTGCTGAAAAAACACATCAGTAACATTGTTGGATTAAAGTTTTTGCTGGCGGGCATTTATGCGGTAGTTTGTATGGTTACTGCACTGATAATCGGATACAAGCAAGTCCAACTTCACCTGCTTGCTTTCCTGATTTTGAATCAGTTTCTCATCTCATTCACACTTTATCTGCGCTCAAATATTAGCGGACTACATCTATTCCGAACCGACAGCTTTTTATCGGTACTCGATCGTTCGCTGATGATTATTATCTGCTCAGTCCTCTTATTTACCAACATAACCCACCATACCTTCAAGATCGAATGGTTTGTTTATTCGCAGTCGGCCGCCTATCTAATTGCAAGTGCGATCACTCTCGGTGTTGTTTTGGCGCGAACCGGAAAGCTTAAATTTTATTTCGACCGCAAATTTTTTATCGTTTTTCTACGGAAAAGCTATCCATATGCTTTATTGATCTTGTTAATGTCGTTCTACAACCGCATCGATTCGGTGATGCTCGAACGTTTATTGCCCGATGGAAAAGAACAGGCCGGAATTTATGCTCATGCCTTCCGGCTACTTGATGCCGTTTCGATGTTTGGAGTTTTATTCGCTGGATTGTTGCTGCCTATTTTTGCCCGGATGCTCAAGCAAAAAGAAGACATTGGCTCAATGGTTCAATTCTCTTTTCTTTTACTTTTCGTTCCGGCGATAATCATCAGTTTTTCTTCCGGATTCTACGATCAGGAAATTATGCTTTTACTGAAATATAGCCATACCGAACTATCAGCATCTATTTTTCAGTTACTAATGGTTAGTTTTCTGGGCATAGCCACCACCTATATTTTTGGCACACTTCTCACTGCCAATGGAAGTATCCGGCAGTTAAACTGGATGGCTGTCGTTGGAATGGGAATCAATATCGGACTAAACCTAATTCTTATTCCTCACATTCAGGCCTTAGGTTCGGCCTGGGCAAGCCTCGTAACTCAACTTTTTACGGCAGTTGCACAAACCATACTTGCTGTTATTATTTTGAAACTAAATATTAATTACCGCTTAATCGGAAAATTGATTTTGTTTGTTTGCTTTGTATTTCTGGCAGGGTATTTTAGCCGGCAAATAAATACATGGTATCTGGGCTATGCAACAATGATCGCATCCTGTATATTATTTGCCTTTATTTCCCGTTTAATTAACCTGAAGGCATTGACAGAAATCATTCGAAACGATCAGCAGGTATGAGCAGAAAGTTAACTCCTGAAGATTTACAAAACGAAAGCGAATTCGAACTTCTAACTGAAGTTTCGCACCAAAAGCTGCGTGAGTTTGTGGTGGAACAAATCACCGAAGAAAAATACATCATACGGATTTACTCCATCTATCAAGGAATCATGATGATGATTTTTGCATTTCTACTGACCAAAGGCATTGTTTTGGCATTCAAAGGTCATTCTGAAATATTGATAAATGTAGGATTAGCCGTCGTATTTTCATTTTCCGTTTTGATCGTCATTCACGAACTTCTTCATGCATTGGCTTACTTCTTTACCGGAGCAAGAAAAATTTCGTTCGGCGCAATCCCGAAAAAGTTTATCTTTTATGCGTTGGCCGACCGTCAGGTAATTGCTCCACAAGCTTTTCACATTGTTGCGTTAACTCCTTTTGTTATTGTGAAGTTGATTTGTCTGATTGGCATCATTGTATTTTATAATGAACAAATCATGTACTTTTACCTGAGTGTGATGTGCCTGCATTCGTTATTCTGTGCGGGCGATATTGCCATGCTTTCATTTTACCGGATTCACAAGGGAAAAGAAATTTACAATTTTGACGACAAAAATGAAGGGAAGACTTATTTTTACACACGAAAACTAGAAATTTAAATTATGACAACTATAGAAGCCATAGTTATTGCCGTAGTGGAAGGAATTACTGAATTTCTGCCCATTTCGTCTACCGGACATATGATTATTACCGAAGCCTTGCTAGGCATGAACATCGACGAATTCACCAAAGCCTTTACCGTGAATATTCAGTTTGGAGCCATTCTTTCGGTAGTTGTGCTTTACTGGAAGCGATTTCTTCAGAGCTGGACTTTCTACCAAAAGCTTTTTGTAGCCTTTCTTCCTGCAGCTGTAATTGGATTGCTGGCAAGCAATCTTATCGACAGTCTGCTCGAAAATGTGTTGGTGGTAGCTATTACCATGTTTGTTGGCGGTGTGCTTTTGTTGTTTGTCGACAAATGGTTTAATAAAGAAAGTTCGGATCAGGAAGTCACCTACCCAAAAGCGCTGAAAATTGGATTTTGGCAGTGTATTGCCATGATTCCCGGAGTTTCGCGCTCGGCAGCCAGCATTATTGGTGGGATGCAGCAAAAACTGAGCAGAACCAATGCCGCTGAATTTTCATTTTTCCTGGCCGTGCCAACCATGGCTGCCGCTTCAGGTTATAAACTGCTCAAAATCATATTAGAACCGAATGGAATCTTGTTGCTGAAGGACAATTTAATGACTTTACTAATTGGAAACATCGTTGCTTTTATGGTTGCAATGGTTGCCATTAAAACTTTAATCACTTTTTTACAGAAACACGGGTTCAAAGTATTTGGCTGGTACCGGATTGTGGTTGGGCTGATCCTAATTACCCTTTTACTGATGGGAGTTGATTTGAAGGTGGTATAGAACTCAATTACAACTAAATGGAAATGGCCACCTGATTCAAAATCAAGTGACCATTTTTTGTATCTGATGACGGAAATTTATAGCTTGATCTTTTCACAAGCC
>JBBQXI010000105.1:0-10506 GCA_038209805.1 Bacteroidales bacterium
AGTTATTTCTGAAGAAAGGCGAATCCATGGTTTTTGGCGAACAGGCAGACAAAGGATTAATTCTTGAAAATGGACACCTGAAAGTGGTAAAAATTGGCGAAAACGGAATTACCCGCGACGACATTTTGGTTCATCACCCGGAAGAAGACAACCTCGGATTGCAGGTGGCGCTAATCAACATGGCTCTTCCCGAATTCCCGGTGGCCATGGGCGTTATCCGCAGTGTTGAAGCTCCGGTTTACGATCAGGAAATGAAAAAACAGATTGAAGCTGTTCAGGCCAAACGCAGGATTACCTGCATGGACGAATTGCTGCAATCGGGCAATACCTGGACTGTTGACGGAGAAAATTGCAGCGAACCGGTTAAATTTTTCGACAATAAATGTTTCGGATAGATTAAAACGATCAATAATATTCAAAGGCTGAACGGGAAACCATTCAGCCTTTTTTGTTTCTTTATTTTGCAACATTTTTGGTAATCGCAAGTCTAATCGGGTAAGTGAGCGAGAACAAGGAAAACATACAACCAGATCAGTATTGGGTAGGCAAAGTGTTAGGTGGCGACACTAATGCCTTTGCAACTATTATTAAAAACACCGAAAGGTTGGTGACTCAAATTGTTTTTAAAATGATTAGTCGCACCGAAGACCGAAAAGACATTGCTCAGGATATTTATTTGAAAGCATTTAAAAGCTTGCCCAAATTCAGGTATCAATCGAAACTATCGACATGGATTGCACAAATTGCCTACAATACCTGCCTTACTTATCTGGAAAAGAAAAAGCTTGTTCTTCTCGATAATCGAAATGAAAATGCCGAAACAGATGATGATTCTCTTGAGTTTGTCGGCGGCAAATCAGTAATTGGCTTATTCAATCAAACTGAAAATGATATTTTTCAGCGGGAGTTAAATGAAATTTTGAAATTGGAGATTGAACTGCTTTCGCCCCTACACAAAACATTGATTACGTTATATCACAATGAAGAACTGAGTTACGAAGAAATTGCCCGGATCACCCAACTTCCGGAAGGAACCGTAAAAAGTTATTTGTTCAGGGCAAGGCGATCGTTAAAAGACAATTTATTATGCAAATACAAAAAAGAAGAACTATGATAGCCGAACATCCTTCTGAAAATGATATTCAGCAATACGTTTCAGACCCATTGCTTTGCGACGAATCTATCATTCGTCACATCGAATCGTGCAAAACCTGCATGGAGAACGCAGAAGCTTATCAACTTCTGTTTGAAGAAATTCAGAAACAACCCAAACCTGTATTCGACTTCAATCTGGCTGATTTGGTAATGACTCAAGTGGAGCAAGCTAAACCTTCCATTTCAATGAATACATTGGCAGCTTACCTGCTTTCATCAATTGGAATAACTGCGGTACTGATTACATGCTTCCTATTTCACGAGTATTTGTCAGGTTTGTTTATCCGCTATTCCAATCTGCTTATTTATTTGTTCCTGGCTATTACCACTGTGGCTTTTCTGTTTCAATGCTTTGAAATCTGTCGAAAGTACAAGAAACAAATCGGTGTTTTGAATATATCCTGAATGTTTTGCAACAATACAAATACATACCAGTCTAATCGATTACAAACAATAAAACATACAAAATGAAAAGGCTCATTCTTCTATTCCTTGCATTTACAACTCCTTTTTTAGTTTCCGCCGAAGATTACCATTTCACCGAAGGAACTTCATTTTCGAGACCATTATTCGAAATTTCAGCAACAATTTTTGCCGCATGGTTAGTGATCTCTTTTTTCATTTCCCTAGTCCGGATAATCCTGGATAATCGACTAAAATTAAAAATGATTGAAAAAGAGGTTTCGGATAAAATAGTAGAACAAATTCTACAACCGACGAAAAACGACACCAAAAGCCAGGCATTCAAATGGTTTCTGATTTTAGCCGGAATGGGAATCGGATTAGGCCTCGTAAGTGCTACCACACCGTTCGGAATACACTCGATCGCAATCATCGTCTGCTGCCTTTCGCTGAGCTTCCTTGGATATTTCTCGTACCTAAAACGATCAGAAAAAAGCAACCTTAATAAATAATGATTTAAAATGAAAACGATAAGAAACATACTGACAGTACTGATCATCCTAGTACTTACAGGTTCATGCTATCACAACGGAAATACGATCATTGTAAACAATGGGAAAGACAAGCTTGAAATAAACTATACCGGTGAAATCAAATTTACTGATGATGAAGCAGCCATACAAAGCATGTCAAAAAATAGCTATTTGAAGTACTGGAAAAATGACAGGAAACTGCGGGTCAAATGCAATGTTAATGGAGAGCTTACCTACGAGATGTTCGACAATGGCCGGAAATTAAATCCGGAAGATGCCGAAGGCAAAAAGTTTTTAGCCGAAGCCATTCAGGGAATGATTTCAGTGGGGTTTGATGCCCAAGGCCGAATGAAGCGCATAGTTGAAAAAGGCGGTCTCCGCGCTTTAATGAATGAAGTAGATCGTCTGGACAATGACTTCATCAAAAGCATGTATCTCGAATACCTGATTGCAAGCGATAGCATTCACCCCGACCAAATAACCGACATCGCAAAAAAGATCGGTAATCAAATCGGTTCCGATTTTGAAAAAGGTAAATTACTTCAGAAGTTTTCTGCCATTCAATTGAAAGATTCTCTAACCTCAAAAGCTTATTTCGAAGCAGCTGTAAGTGTTGGTTCCGATTTCGAAAAAGCCAATATCCTGAAGCACATCATCAGGCAGCCGCTCTCCAAAGAACAGTTCGACGCTGCCCTAATTGTTGCAAATACTGTCGGTTCCGATTTTGAAAAAGCAAATATTCTGAAAGAATTACTTCATCAGGAAACAGTGGCAGGAGAAAATTTAAGTCCATTTTTAAATTCGGTAGATCAAGTAGGTTCTGATTTCGAGAAAGCAAACATCCTGAAAGAATTGATAGACAAAACACAGTTTGAAAGCAAAAACTTTACGAATTTACTAGGCTCGATTAATCACATCGGGTCGGACTTTGAAAAAACAAATCTGCTCAAAAAGCTGGTCAATAAAGAGCTTCAAACTGATGAACAATGGATTGGACTCATCAATGAAACAGCGAAGATCGATTCTGAATTTGAAAGAGGAAATGTATTGGTACAGATTGCAGGAAAAATGCCAAAGAGCAAACAGGTAAAAATAAGCTACATGAATGTGGCAAAAACCATCAATTCGGAAGTGGATTACGGAAAGGTTGTAAATGCAATAGATTAATATATTAGGCTTTGATTAATTGAGGACTAACAACCTGTAAACTATGCATTAACAGTTCAAAACTATACGAAAAATAAAAATAAAAAAAATAAAAAAACATTTAAATGCCGAGTGGGATAACCTGTTCGGCATTTTTGTTGCTATAAACGCTTTATTTTCAATGAATCCAAATCCTTGATAAACTTTTAGTCATAGGCGATTCAGAAAAAATTGTATATTTTCACGCTAAACTAAACCAAAATCAAAATGAAAAAATTGTTCCTTTTCTATCTACTTTGTTCAGCTTCCCTTTGGAGTTGTGCCAAAGACAAAAAATCAGAAATTAATATAGAAATTCCCGTTTCGGGCAACTACGAGTTGGTTTGGAGCGACGAATTTGATTATAACGGCCTTCCAGACAGTAAAAAATGGAGCTACGACACCGATGGGAATGCCAACGGATGGGGTAATAACGAAGCTCAAAATTACACCAGTGGTCAACTGAAAAACTCGGAAGTAAAAGATGGATTTCTTTACATCAACGCCATCAAGGAAAATGTCGGAGACAAAAAATATACTTCAGCCCGACTGATTACCAAATCGAAAGGTGATTGGCTGTACGGAAAAATCGAAGTCAGGGCAAAACTACCTGATGGAAAAGGCATGTGGCCAGCCATTTGGATGCTGCCAACCGACTGGGCTTATGGCGGATGGCCAGCAAGCGGCGAAATCGACATCATGGAAAATGTAGGATACGATCCGTATGTCATTGTTGCATCGGCTCATACCCAATCGTACAACCATGTGCAAGGCACTCAGAAAAATGCAACACTCACGATTTCCGATTGCTATACTCAATTTCATAACTACATTCTGGAATGGGAAGCCAGCGAATACCGCATGTATGTGGATGAAAAGCTGTATTTCACCTTTAAAAATGAAGGTACAGGATTTAAGGTATGGCCATTCGACAAACGATTTCACTTGTTACTGAATGTGGCTGTTGGTGGAAACTGGGGCGGACAAAAAGGCATCGATGACACCATCTTCCCTCGTTCTATGGTGGTTGACTATGTCAGGGTTTATCAAAAAAAATAAGAGTGAAAAATAAAGGAAGAATGAATATCCGTTTGAGACCTATGTAATGCGAATGAAATAATGTCGCATTTCTTATTGACTTATAAACTGGACTCACCCCATCGCATCTGCGATGCTCCTCCCCTCTCTTCACGAAGAGAGGGGAGACCGCCCGGATTTAGGGCGGAGGGGTGAGTCAAATTGATACTCTGAATAAATATTGTACAATCTTTTACATCAATTCTCAAGAATAGGTAAATAACCGGTTATTCACAAAAGAAAATTAGCTCTGAATCATTACAAAACATATGTCCAAATTGAGATCAACCGATTTAAAATGAGAAACATGAATTTACTTTTCACTTTACTGATACTGCTTTTGGGTTGTTCTGAGAACACTAAAAACGACAATTATCCAGATAAGCCAAATCCGACCAACAATCCCGTAAAAACTGAGGTTGAAGCTTGGATAACAAGTCCTTCTACCAATGTGCTCTTCGAGAGACAAAACACAAGCCTAAATTTTAGCACTGCAGTAAACCAATATCCAACCATTGCCATTGATACAACAACAACTTTCCAGACGATTGATGGCTTTGGGAATTGCCTTACAGGCGGAAGTGCGACACTGCTCAATCGAATGGACAACACAAGCCGCAATCAAATCTTAAAAGAGCTTTTCGCTACTGATGCAAATAATATTGGGCTCAGCTACCTGCGAATCAGCATTGGAGCTTCTGACTTAAGCGACCATTTATTCACTTATGACGATTTGCCAGCGAGACAAACCGATGTAAACATGGACAAATTCAGCCTTGAAAGTGAAAAAGCCGATTTAATTCCAGTTCTGAAAGAAATTCTGGCGATCAATCCGAACATCAAAATTATGGGATCGCCATGGACGGCTCCTATCTGGATGAAAACCAACAATTCGTTCAAAGGTGGTAGTCTGAAACCTGAATATTTTGATGCCTATGCCAAATATTTTGTGAAGTATATTGAGAAAATGAAGGTTGAAGGAATCAACATCGATGCCATCACCATTCAAAACGAACCATTGCATCCGGGAAATAATCCAAGCATGTATATGACTGCTGCCGACCAGGCCGATTTTATCAAGAAAAGCCTTGGACAAGCTTTCGCTGCTGCCGGAATTAAATCAAAGATTATTGTTTACGATCACAATGCCGATCGCATTGATTATCCGCTTCAAATTTTAAACGATCCGGAAGCGGCCAAATATGTTGACGGGTCAGCTTTTCATTTGTATGGCGGAACAATTGAAGAATTGAGCAAGGTTCACAATGCCTTCCCTGCCAAAAACCTATACTTTACAGAGCAATGGGTAGGCGCTCCTGGCAATTTGGCTGGCGATCTCTCATGGCATGTGCGTACCCTCATTATTGGCGGAACCCGCAACTGGTGCCGCAATGTGTTGGAATGGAACATGGCCGCCGACCCATCAAACGATCCACATACCAACGAAGGTGGCTGCGATCAGTGCTTAGGCACCCTTACAATTAACGGTAATGCAGTAACACGCAATCCGGCATATTATATTCTGGCTCACGCTTCCAAATTTGTTCGTCCGGGCTCTGTTCGGGTCAACACTAATTTGCCGGCTAATTTGCCAAATGTTGCATTTAAAACTCCGGAAGGCAAAAAGGTATTGATTGTACTAAACGATGCCGGATCGCTCCAGAATTTCAACATCAGCATTAAAGGCAAATCAGTCTCGACATCGCTGGCGCAAGGCGCTGTAGGTACTTTTGTGTGGTAGAAAAACGAATTCCACAAACAAGAATAAATCCGCAGAAAAGTGGGAAAAGGAAAGAGTAATCTTTCACTTTTTCCGCTTTTCTTTTTTCCCTATCCTAACATTTCAGTTCAATCTCAACTTTGCTATTGTATCTTTGTTTCATTCCTGAAATCAATATAAAAACCATGATCATCGTTATTTCACCTGCCAAATCACTATACGACCATTGCCCAATTCATTTTGAAAAACATACTGAAATAGATTTTTTGCCTGAGTCCGAAAAAATTATTTCAGTGATGAAAAAGAAAAAGCCAGGTCAACTAGCCAAACTAATGAGTATTTCACCCAAGTTGGCTGAATTGAATTTTCAGCGATTTCAGGCCTGGTCACCAGTTTTTACTCCTGAAAACTCTTGGCAATCGGCATTGATGTTCAATGGCGATGTGTATCAGGGATTAAAGGCCGAAACATTTACTGAAAGCGAATTTGAAATCGCCCAGCAAAAACTTCGGATTCTTTCAGGAGCTTACGGATTGCTAAAACCTCTCGATTTGATTCAGCCCTATCGCTTAGAAATGGGAACCAATGTATCGGTTGCACGAAAGAAAAATTTATACGATTTCTGGGAAACAAAAATTACGGCAAAACTAAATGACGAACTCTCATTAAACGACCAGAAAATATTAATCAATCTGGCGTCCAACGAGTATTTCAGCGCCATCGACACGAAGAAATTAAAAGCCAGAATAATCACGCCATCGTTCAAAGAAAACAAAAACGGCAAATATCAAATGGTGTCGTTTTTTGCGAAACGCGCTCGCGGATTAATGAGCCGGTTTATCATTCAAAACAACATTTACGATCCAGAGGAAATAAAAGCATTTGACTGGGAAGGATATTATTTCAACAATCAACTTTCAGGAGAAAACGATTGGGTATTTACACGATAGATACTAAGAGAATGGTCATTAGGAAATAGCTTTAATGACTCTTTTCAAATGACAAATGACTTTATCAATAACGAACTCCAGGCATCAGATAATTGGTGATGTAATCATCAACTCCATCCTCCAATGAGTAAAACGGTTCTGAATAACCAATTTTTCTTAACTTCTGAATGTTGGCGCAGGTGTAGTATTGATATTTTCCACGCAAATCCTCTGGAGTATCAATAAAACCAATACTTTCCTTCATTTCCATCGATTTAAAAACAGCTTTGGTTAAACTCAGGTAAGTCCGTGCTTCTCCGGTTCCGACATTATAAATTCCAGAATTTTTGCGATTATTCATGAAGAACAAGATCACTTTAGCGATATCTTCCACATAAATAAAATCACGAGCTTGTTCTCCATCACGAATATCCGGATGATGCGACCTGAAAAGCCCCATGTGACCTGATTCTGAAATGGTATTAAATGCCTGAAAAATGACAGAAGCCATACGTTCTTTATGATATTCATTAGGCCCGAATACATTAAAGAACTTCAATCCAGCCCAAAAATAAGGCTGCTCCTTTTGCTCAAGTGCCCAACGATCAAAATCATGTTTCGACTGAGCATATAAATTTAAGGGCTGTAATTTTGAAATAAGTGATTCGTCATCGTCAAAACCCAAATGACCGTCTCCGTAGGTCGATGCCGATGAAGCATAAATCAATGGCAAACCATATTGAATGCAGGCATTCCATATTTTTTGGGAATAATCGAGATTAAGCTTTTGGTAGATTTCAGGCTCCTGACCAACAGTATCGGTGCGAGCCCCCATATGAATAATGATCTGTACAAACTTTTCATTGACCGACAACCAATCAAAGAAATTATCGCGATCAACCATTTCAGAATAAGTCTTCTCCTGGTAATTTTGAAACTTCAATGGATCGTCGTATTTATCGACTAAAACAATGTCTTTAAATCCTTCTCTGTTGAGTTTCCCGACAATATAACTTCCTATAAAACCAGCTGCTCCGGTAACTACAATCATAAATACAGTTCATTAACGTTAGTTAATTTCTGAGACATTGTTTTCATAAATATAACTTCGATTCAAAGTATATATTGTATACAAGACCAAAAATAATTAACTTTTTTTTACACTTTCAAACAACACTTAACCGGGTGCTTTTCGAATTATACGTTCTCATTTCCCAGATTGTCTGAAGCCTTATTGAATAAACGATGCAAAAATAAAAAATTCAAAAGACCAATCCTCTTTTTAACCCAACGGATTTCACTTTAGATTAAAGTTTAATTGATTTGTGTGGCATTTCTGACAAAATCTTAATCTCGAATCCTGAATAAGACTGAACTTACTACCTTTGTAGTTGCGTGACAGTACAAATTATTTTCAGAAAGGAATTAAAAATGGAATTTTCACTGAACGGAGAAAACGGGAAATATCGGAAAATTGAGCAATATGATCCGGAAACAACTAACGAAATAAGCGGACTCTACAAAAAAATAATTGAATTACTTGGAGAAGACTCCACTCGCGAAGGATTGCTCCAAACACCCCTGCGCGTTGCAAAATCGATGCAATTTCTGCTTCAGGGTTACGAGCAAGATCCGGAAGAAATTTTACGTTCGGCCATGTTTAAGGAAGATTACCGACAAATGGTGATTGTGAAAGACATTGAAATATACTCGATGTGCGAACACCACATGCTCCCATTTATCGGAAAAGCACACATCGGGTACATTCCAAATGGGTACATCACCGGTCTCAGCAAAATTGCCCGCGTAGTTGATGCTTATGCACGTCGATTGCAGGTTCAGGAGCGATTGACTACCCAAATAAAAGATTGCATTCAGCAAACCCTCAATCCACTAGGCGTGGCTGTTGTTATTGAAGCGCAACATCTTTGCATGCAAATGCGCGGAATTCAAAAACAAAGCTCAACGACCACCACTTCCGACTTTACCGGCGCCTTCGAAAGGGTTGCCACAAGAGAAGAATTTATTCGATTGATTCGGGGGTAATTTAAACAAGAAACAAATTAGACCCTGTACTTTTTAAGAAAATATTGTTTTGAAACAATAAGTCCAAAACCATTTCCATTTTCATGCAATACCTTAATATAGAATAGAAATCCATTATTAAGATCTATAAACATAGGCATGGTTGCACAAGTCCATGTTTTACGAAGATGCAACCACCTAAAATTAGTTTTATAAATTTTACTTTCATCAAGATTGCAAATGAGCTTTCTATCAAGTAAATATGAAGCAAAGGCATTAAGTATTTCAATAGGTAATCCAAAATAATTTCCTCTTTTGCTTACCCAGTGGTAAATTCCTCTTTCGTCATCAAAGACTTGTGTAAATTCACATTCTTTGACAGAATTAATTACATGATCAAAATCATCATCATCGGGAATAACAATTGAGAAATCAAAATCACTATTTGATGGATATTGATAAACCCATCGAAACCAAATCTCACTTCCAGTATCAAAAGCATAATTTTTAAATCGTAAATTGTGCTTAAATTCTTTCGAGTTGATTATCCATATCATATCCCCATAAAAAGACTCTCTCAAATCTATGTCTTCAGGTGAGATTGGCGAATTCTGAATTTCGATAATCAAACCTTTTTTCGTCACAATATCAGCTCTGTGATATTCATTGTTTCCATAAATATAAACCTCTGTTTGATCTTCTATAAAATAATTTTGCCATTTCTTATGCCATTCTGTTTTAGGCTCATATTTCCAAGCGTCACATTCTGATTTTCTTTCATGAGCCCAATGCCAAACATTAAAATCCCCACATTTAGCGATCAATAAAGAATTGCAAATCGGGCATTTTACTCTTCCAGTAGGAAATGCCTTTGGAATTTGATTAGATATAGCTACAGACATTTAATTTAATTTGCGTACAAATTAACAAGAATTTGATTTCACTATTTCCTTATTTGAGGAAGTATGATTATTTTCTTCTACTTCAAAAACTGCAAACAAACTGGCGATTCATTCGGAACCTTAAATCCTGTAAATTTGAGCTTTCCTGAAGGTTGATCAATTTTAAAAACGGTAATGTCGTTGCTTTTCTGATTGGCAACCAACAAAAATTTGCCCGATGGATCGATGACAAAATTACGTGGCCAATTACCTTCCACCGGAACAGTTTCTATCATTTCTAACCTCCCATTATTCTGATCGCGTTTGAAAACTGTAATGCTGTTGTGTCCACGGTTCGATCCGTAAACAAACCGTCCGTCAGCCGAGATATGAATATCAGCGCACCAGCTTTCACCTTTAAAATCTTTAGGCAAAGTTTTAATCGTCTGAACCAGCTTCCATTCGCCGCCATATTTCATCAAAACGTCAATGGTTGAGCTTAACTCGTTAATGACATATATAAAACGGCCATCAGCCGAAAAATCCATATGACGAGGACCGGATCCTGGCTCAAGCTTTACAAACGGCTGTGCTGAAGG
>JBBQXI010000106.1:0-10468 GCA_038209805.1 Bacteroidales bacterium
AGCCAGGAAATCACAAAAAGCATCCAGGTGGGCTTTTTCAAAAGGTTTGTTATGAAGTTTTCTTGCTTCATTTTTGATTTTTTGAATTTTTCATTCCTGCGTCGATAAACTGGTTATCAAGTGGGATTTCCTTCTCCAAATCCTTTTGAACTTTAGAATCCAAAGGCTTATCAATAAGGATATTGTAGTTTTTCCAGAACGACGGGTCATAAACATATTTCATATCCCAAAGCGGCACCTCCTTTTCCAGCAAGTCGCGGTGTTTAATTCGGTCAAATTCCTTTTTGTTGATAATTAATTTGTTAATCAGTAGTTCTGTCTCGTTGAAATATAGGGTTTTCCCTGTTTCGTTAACATCGGGCTGGTCGTGTATTCTCCCCGTATAACCTGCATATTTCAAATAGTATTTCCCCTCCATCCGTTCGTATTGTTTTACTGCAAATGTTGCAATTGTATCCTGTTTGAAATACAGTTTATAGCCTTCTGACTGTAGTTCTTTGGAAGGTTTTTCGACTAGATAATATTCTGTTTTAAGCATGGCATAACTTTCAGTATCAATATAAAGCCTGATTTGACGGTAAAGGTTTTTTGACGGCATTTTTTGAAACAGAAATTTAAAGAACTCCTCTTTTAAGTCAATAATAACTACTGGTTTGTTATCAAACATGGTATAGCCTGAAATAAATGCACCGTACAAGTCACTCTTTACGAGTTCACTTAATGCCCTGGCATCAGTTAAATCCTTGTATTGAAGGATGGTGTAAATAGGGTTTTCTGTTGAGTAACCCCAAAACGTTTGCGCGATTTTTTCTTTCCACAAACTTCCCAGTTTCGAATAATTATAGCTGTTCCTGATCTCTGTAACCTTTACTTTATCAGCACTGTTCTCGCTGCCAAACTCCTTCTTCACAATCTCAACAGCAGCCTCGGTTAGCCGGGTGTTTCTTTTGTCCGTCAGGTTAAAAACTTTATCGCGCAAAAACCCTTCCATATAATACGGACTCCGAGTATAATTCTTGTGAAGATTTTTTATTACTTTTTTGACGATATCTATGGCTGTTGGCGGATTTGGGTCGATAACTATTTCAGGAATCTCATACGATTCGGGTTCTAAATATATGTTAGCTGTTTCATTGTCGGGCAAAGTACTTAATTGTGTTAACATGGTTTTATAACCAATACACCTGACTGTCAAACTACATGTCTTTAAGCTATCCGGGTAATGAAAAATGAATTCGCCCGAATTGTTCGAACAGGTTCCAATAGAAAGATTTGTCAACGAAACACTGCAATATGGAATAGACTGGAGCGTTTGTTTATCTAAAATTTTGCCATGGATTTCGGAATATTGGCTCCACGATTGAAATGGGATAAAAATTAAGCCGACTATAAGAATCTGGAAAATTATTTTCAATTTCATGTTGAGTTTCTTTAAAATCTGGCAGGGGAATTCCCTGCCAGATGTAATACTATCTACAATGTGAATTGTATGCATTCTGCAGATCTCCAGGATCGCCTTGATATCCAGCTCCTCCCCTCAACCAAAATTCCAATAAAGCACAATAAGGGAGCGGATTTCCGCCATTCAGGCTTTCCATTTTTTCAAAACTCAATTCTTTCATAACGTTTGTTTTTAAGATTAAAACACTATTTTCACGAACTGATTTTACCCTATGCAACCTCGTGTTTGCAACATAAGGCCGACCCGTTTTTGAAAGATGGAAAGGCTCCAACTCTTGGCCGCACCGGCGGGTCATACCCGGCATAGTTTTCGACGACTCTGGCAGGGATTTGTAACCCGGTGCGGCCTACTACACGTATTTATTGATGCTCATGCTGTTCTGTTTTTTTGCAGTTATGCTAATTTAAAACAAAGATTATGAACAGCAAAATTTTATTTTGTTGTTCATTTTTTTTTTGTTATCGTATATGCCTGTTGGTGAGATTGTTGTGTGTTGTTGACAAAATATATTTTATAACACATGAGCTTGTGGGTTACCTTTTTGTTGTTTGCAGAATTAAGCCTCCACGTTAGGGTAATCGGACAGGGATTTGGTGGAAAAGTAGTGGGGCATAAAACCAAGAGTGACGCGTGGTAAAAGCGGTTTGGGGCATGAGGTTGTAAAAAGACGCCAAAGGTGCCCCTAGCTTGGGCAAATTAAATTCGGGCGCGCAACTATTTTTTAAATGCAATTCCTATCCTGCAAAGCGCTTCTTCAAGCATGGCTCGCGTGCATCCAATATTTATCCGCATAAATCCACTTCCCTGCTTGCCAAATTGAACTCCACGGTTTAATCCAACTCCCGCATCAATCAGCTTCTGATTCAGAATTTCATCGCTCAATCCAAATGCTGAGAAATCGATCCAGATCAGGTAGGTTGCTTCTGGGCACATTACTTTTGCTTCAGGAAGATTTGCTTTGAAGAAAGAATCCAAGACTGTGAAGTTTTCCTGAAGATATTGCATTAATTGTGCTAACCATTCATCGCCCTGCGTGTAGGCAGCTTCGAGGGCAACAGTTCCAAAGATATTTCCCATGTGCAGGTGTGGCAGGCGCATTACCCGTTCGTAAGCAACCAAATGCCGTTTATTCGGGATGACCAGAAATGAAGTAGTCAATCCTGCTGTATTAAAAGTCTTGCTGGGAGCCATGCAGACCACACAGTTCTGTGCAATTTCGTCGGATATTCCGGCCAGCGGAGTGTGCTTGAATCCATCGAATATCAGATCCGAATGAATCTCGTCGGAGATAATCACGATTTTGTTTTCAAGGCAGATTTGAGCAAGTTCTGTCAGTTCCATTTCGTTCCAGGCCATTCCACCTGGATTATGAGGGTTGCTTAGAAGTAATAATTTAGTTGTGGGTGTAATCTTTTGTTTCAGATCTTCCAGATCGAAATAATAGCGTCCGTTTTCTAATTTTAACGGATTTTCAATCATTTCGCGGCCAGTACCTTTTACCGAATCGAAAAACGGAAAATAAACCGGCGGCTGAATAATTACTCCATCGCCAGGTTTAGATAGCGCTTCGATTGCCAGTGTCAGTCCGGCTACAACACCTGGGCTAAATGATATCCATTCAGGTTTTATTTTCCAGTTGTGACGACGTTCTAGCCAGTTTACGATTGATTGTGTATACGATTCAGGTCGGAATGTATAGCCAAATATTTCGTGTTCTGCACGTTTCTTTACCGCATCAACAATGAAATCAGGAGTTCTGAAATCCATATCTGCGACCCAAAGTGGCAACAGGTCGTCCTTCCCGAAGAAAGTGGTACGGGCATCATATTTTATGCAATTGGTATTGGTACGATCGACGATTTCGTCAAAATTATATGTTTTCATGTGAGATTTTACTATTGAAGTATTTGCGATTTACAATTAACCTTGATTTATAAAGAGGTATTTGTCCTAAACATCAATCTTAGTTAGATAGTTCAAGCCGTTTTCTTGCTCCACTTTTAATACAAAGCTAAAACGATTCAGCGAAAGACAAAGGTCAAAGTCGGCAGTTGGTGCCCATTCCTGTTTCCCAGGCGCAAAGAAGCGAGCTCCATCTCCTTCTCTGATCTGTTCAACCATTGCTGGATAATCATTGGGTTTTCCTTCGAGTGCATTTTTAATATAAACTGCGAGCAGCGTATCCTCGTCAGTAGGGTACTGACAACTGTATCCCATGCATACCAATGATACTTTTTCGGGATTTTGTTTCCTTATATAATTAATGATAGCCTGAGCATTTACAAAACTGCCGGTTAATATTTCTTCGGCTTTGATCGCATTGGCAATGCCCTGTGTTCCTGAACTTGTGGTATGAACCATGATTTTCTGATCCAGATTGCCCGTCATTAGTTGTGATGGCGAGTTTCCATAGTCGAAACCTTTGGGTTTTTGTTCGTTTCGTTCACCAACCAGAATAAATTCGGGGTTCTGTTGTTTCAGTTGATAAGCTTTTTCGAGATCGCCAACTGGATAAATACGTTGAATGCCATTCCCAAATGCGTAACAGGCTGTTGAGAAAGCCCTGAAGACATCAATAATAACAGTTAATCCTTGTGCTTTTCGTGCCCCGTCAAGTAATTGTAGTATTTCAACATCCATAGAATCAAACGTTTTTGCAGTTCTTAAAAACCAGTATTTGTCAATGTTTCAGCAGCTTACTGTTGTTTGTTTACATTGTTTTAACCTAGAGCCGTGTGCGTTAACGCAACGATAATACATCCTTAACGTATGTTGTATAGCATGTATGTTGAAAAGCATGTATGTTTGTAGTGTAATTAAAACATAGAAAACATGAAAACAATTAAAACAATTTCAAAATTAACAATGTTGTTCGCATTTGTAGCATTTGCAAACACATTAATGGCGGGCGGAAACTTAAAAGTTAACATCCTTCCTCTAACATCAGAAAAAGCAGTAGTTGCAATCTCAACAATTGACGCTGCAAATCTTCAGATCAGCATCGAAAACGAAAAGGGCGAAAAAGTTTACTATAAAGAAACTGATGCCGACAACAAAGACTATCGTAAAGTTTTTGATTTCTCGAACCTCGAAAAGGGCGACTACAAATTGTCTGTTACAACCACCGGTTTGACAACTGAACGTAATTTCACAATCGACTCTGAAAACATCGCAGTTGGTAAAGAAAAAAGCCTTATCGAACCTTATTTTTCTTTTAAAGATGGAATTTTGAAGATGTCATATCTGAATTTCCCTGAAGAAAAAATGAGCCTGAATTTTTATACTGATAACGATTTGGTTTACTCTAAAGAAATTGGTAAAAAATTCAATGTTATTGAAGGTTTCGATCTATCAAAACTTGAAAAAGGATCTTATTCTGTAGTTCTTTCAACTGCTAGTAATTCTTATTCATATAATTTAGATTTGAAATAATGGATTCAAAATCATATCCCTTTTGAAAGAGCGGCTTCAGCAGAAGTCGCTCTTTCTGTTTTTATGCGAAATTGGATTCGCTCTGAAGCTTGAAAATTCCCTTTTCAGAGCACAGTTAAATGCAAGCCAAAATAAAGATTAAATTTGTAGTCCAATAATTTAGGATGTATGAGAAGAGACAAGGTTGAAATAATGGCTCCGGTTGGTTCGTACGAATCATTGATTGCAGCCATTCAGGCAGGTGCCGGGTCGGTTTATTTTGGAGTGGAGCAACTCAATATGCGCGCCAGATCGTCGAATAATTTTACAATCGACGATTTAAAGAAAATAACCGAAACAGCACATTCAAAAGGTGTAAAAACTTATCTGACAGTTAACGTTGTTGTATTCGATAATGAATTGGATCAACTTCGCCAAATTATTGATGCCGCCAAAGCTGCACGTATTTCGGCCATCATTGCCTCCGATATTTCAGCCATTATGTATGCCCGTCAGGTTGGTGTCGAAGTGCACATTTCAACTCAGGTAAATATTACCAACATCGAAGCCGTGCGATTTTATTCGCAATATGCCGATGTTGTGGTGCTTGCCCGCGAAATGAATATTGGCCGCGTTTGGGAAATCTCGCGTCAAATCAGGGAAGAAAACATTACCGGACCTTCCGGAGAATTGGTTCGGATTGAAATGTTTGTGCATGGAGCCTTGTGTATGGCAGTTTCGGGAAAATGTTACTTGAGTCTTCACGAAATGAACTCCTCGGCTAATCGTGGAAGTTGCATGCAATCGTGTCGTCGTGCATATATTGTTACCGATAAGGAAACTGGCGCCGAACTTGAAATCGACAACGAATACATCATGTCGCCCAAAGATTTGAAATCCATTAATTTCCTGAATAAAGTACTCGATTCTGGAGTTTCTGTTTTAAAAATTGAAGGTAGGGCGCGGTCTCCCGAGTATGTTTATACCGTGGTAGAGTGTTACAAGGAAGCAGTTCAGGCCTATTTCGATGATACTTATACCGATGAAAAAGTAGCTGATTGGAATGAACGGTTGTCAAGTGTTTTCAATCGCGGATTTTGGGATGGTTATTACCTGGGGCAGCGACTGGGCGAGTGGAGCAAAAATTATGGTTCATTGGCATCGCACCGGAAAGTTTACATTGGTAAAGGCTTGAATTATTTTTCGAACCTGAAGGTGGCCGAATTTAAGCTCGAAACAGGACCGCTAAAGGTGGGCGACGAAATTTACATTACAGGACCAACTACCGGATTGGTAAAAACAATCGTTTCCGAAATTCAGATCGACAAGCAATCTGTGGCTGAAGCACCAAAAGGATCATATATTTCAATTCCGATTGATACGAAAATCAGGAAGTCGGATAAATTGTACAAAATTGTTGAATCTTCGGAGGTAAAACAGCAATAGTCTCTATCGACGAATCTAAAATTTTGAGTAAAAATTGTTCCTAAATCAAGATTCAGGACTTCAATGCTCAGAAAGCTTTGTACTTTTGAGATAAATATCTATCCTTTATGCGAAAAGTAATTATCATTTCTGGTATTGTTGTTCTAGTTGTAGCAGCCGCCTTTTGGGGAATCAAATATTTCCCGATGAAGACCGAGAAGCCTGTTATTCAGACATTCTCTACCAAGCAAAATCCTGCATTTAAAGCGGTTCCACGCAAAAGTCCGCTAATTATTGAAGTGAAGGATCAGGAAGGTTTTTTCAAGGCATTAAAAGGTGATAATCCGTTGTTTGCTGAATTAAGAGGTATTCCTGAATTTAAAAATATTTCTACAAACATCAGCCGGTTTCGTGATTTTGTTAGCAGTCGCTCCGGAATTGGAAATCTGCTCAAGGGTAAATCAATCATTGTTTCAGTCAATCCAAGTGGAAAGAACCAGCTTACCAATCTTTTTCTGGTTCAGTTAAACGATCAGAGCGAGTCTGGTTCCGCAATTGACGTTGTTTCGCGTGAAATGGGATCGGAATATACCATTACCCGAAAGAATTACGACAACACAACCATTATCAATGCAAAGTCGTCCGACTTGGATTTTTACTTTGCATGTGCAAACGATATATTTATGGCCAGCGAAGATTTTATTTTGATTGAAGAGGCCCTCCGGCAGTCAAATTCGGTTAATCTGCTCTCCAATAAAGAGTTTACTGAAGTCTATAAAACAATTGAAGAGACAGCTTTAGCCAATATATTTATCGATCATCAAACCATTTCACAGATATTATCGAAGATTGTTGCCCCTGAAATCAGAAAAAACCTAAGTCAGATTGCATCTTATTCTAATTGGTCGGAGCTCGATCTTTCTGCAAAATCTACCGAACTCGAATTCAACGGATATAGCGTTACAAAAGATTCTACAGATAATTACCTGAATATTTTTCGTAATCAGGAGGCTCAGAAATTAACCATCGAAAAAGCTATACCCACCAGCTCGTCGTATTTTGTTGCTCTGAATTTGAAAAACACTGTCCTTTTCATCGATCAGTACGAAGTGTATCTCCGCACCAAGGGAAATTATTACCCCAGAGAAATGAATTTGATGGAATTCAGGAAGAAGACAAATACCGACGCAGAAAAGTTGATAAAGGATATCGTCGGAAATCAGGTTGCCGGCGTATATACAAACATCAACAAGTCGAATCCATCTCAAAACCGTTTTTTTGTTGCTGAGCTGGCTAATAATTCAGATGCCAGCGAAAAATTGGGCAAAGCGTTTTCTGAATATAGAAAATCGGGGAAAGCTGGAGATGAAACAATGCAGAATGAATATGTCGTTGCAGGTAAAAAATCGTTTAATATTTATCGTTTGCCCATGGCCAATATGGCCGAATCGCTTTTCGGGAGTGCTTTTTCGGGTATCAATGCGCAATATTTTGCTTTGTATGAAAAGTATCTTATTTGTGGCGATAACTTGCCCGGTATGAAGAACTATTTGCAAAGTCTGGCTTCCGGGAAAACCTTAGACAAGGATTCAACTTATCAGGCAAATAACAAAGAATCGCAGCCAAAGCCAAATTTCTATCTGTATTCCAGAATCCCGAAAGTGTTCCGATTGAAGGATGTTCTTTTCAAACCTGATGTCAGTACCATGCTTTCTTCAAACGAAGACATCATTCGAAAATTCAGTACTTTTTCCTGGCAGTTTTCTGTTTCTGATAAAATGATAAAAAATCGCATTGCTTTGAAATATGATCCGAATTTTAAAGAAGAACCACAAGCTGTCTGGCAACTGAAACTTGGAGGAAAGCTAGCGAAAAAGCCGCTTCTGGTCGTAAATCACAAAGACCTTCCAAACCGCGAAGTGATTGTTTGCGACAACCAGAATAATTTATCGCTGATCAACAAGGAAGGCCTGATTTTATGGACGATCAGCATTCCGGGAGAGATCATTTCAGACATTCATCAGATTGATATTTACCGGAATAATCGGTTTCAATACGTTTTTAACACCAAAACCCAACTTTATTGCATCGACCGGATGGGCAATAATGTAGGTAAATATCCAATTACATTGAAATCGATGGCTTCAAACGGAGTCTGTATCGCTGAATATGGTCAGAATAAAGAATATCGGTTTATCGTTGCAGGAGAAGACAAGCAAATTTACCTGTTTGATCGTGACGGAAGGTTAATCCCCAAATGGAATTTTGGAGGGTCTGAAAGTTTGGTAACCAATCCTGTGCAACATTTAGATATTGACGGTAAAGATTATCTCATTGTTTCAGACAAGCAAAACGTTTATTTTCTCGACCGGCAGGGCAAAGCAAGAGACGGTCAGTCAGCTCCTTTCGTTCGGTCAGCTAATCCATTGTATTTCATTAACGATAGCAATCCGCGTTTGATTACGACTGATCAGGTTGGACGTATTCATATCATGGATTTTGCGGGTCAGGCTGAGATTAAAGAAGTGGGTAAATTTGGCTCGGCTCATCGTTTTGTCGCAGAAGATCTGGATGGCAATGGTTCTCCTGAGTATATTTTTGCTGACGATAAAAAACTGACAATATTTACAGCTGACGGAAAAAAATTGGGTGAACATACGTTCTCTGATGAAATCAGCGAAACCCCTTTCGTTTGCAATATGGGAGCCGGAATCACTAAAATCGGTGTGGTTATTAAAGGCGAGAACAAAGTTTACTTGCTCGATAAAAACGGATCTGTAATGCGTGGATTTCCGTTGGAAGGTGATACCAACTTTATTCTGGGGAAATTTAACGATTCGAATACCTGGTTCAACCTGATCATTGGAGAACAGGGCAATACGTTGATAAATTATAGGATTGAATAAAGATTCTATAAGTGTCATTTCAACTTGATAACGTCTAGCTAGTCACCCTGAACTTGTTTCAGGATCTAATCATCTAAGAGATGCCGAAACAAGTTCGGCATGACATTGCGTCAATTGCCAGTTGACATGATGCTTGAGAGAAAAAAAAAATAATAAAACCCGGATTCTATCGATTCCGGGTTTTATTATTAGGTAATGATTCTGAACTGGTAACTGAGACTGATTACTTCTTTCTCAGGCTTTTTCCCACTGTTCGTTCATCAGTTTTACTGCGGCGGGTAAGGTTACTTTTGAATCGCCAACAGAGCCACATTCAAAACTCACATAATCCTGATAATTGATTTCTTTCAGGCCTCGGAATCCATTGATGTAATTATCGGCTTCGCCATCTTCTCCCGGCATTTTGCGGCGTTTGCGGCTTGCAATATGTACGTGGTGTAAATAATCACCGGCAGAAAGGAAAGCAGCACGGTCGTTGGTCTCTTCCCAGGTCATGTGCCAGAAATCGCCCATAACGGCAGCTCCGGCTGAATTTACATCGCGAATAATAGAAGCTCCATCGGCAACCTGTCGGCAGAAATAGCATTCCTGACGATTCAACGGTTCGAGCAAAATGCGGGTTTTATGCTGAAGCGCAAAGTCTCCCAATTCTTTCATCTGGCCAAGCAAAAGTTCCCGGGCTTCTTTGTCGGGCAACGATTTTTGGTTGTTGAAGGCAGGTACAAAAATCACTCCTGTCGATCCAAGTTCTCCGGCAGCTTCAATGATAACCTTCATCGAATCCATACATTTTTTCTGAATGGCTGGATCATCGGCAATCAGCCAACCTTCGAAACCAGCACAGACTGCACTCATCTTTATGTTGCGATTTTGCAATGCCTGCTGTATTTCGGTCACTCTTTTTTCAAGTCCGCCACCCCAAGGTTCAAAACCAACAATTCCTAACGATTCCATAAAGTCGAGCTTCTCGGTAAGCGAACTTCCCGGAGCAACACCCTCCTGGCACGAAATTTTCAAAATTGAGGAATCAGATTTCCTTTTTTCAGTAGATGATTCGCCCTTGAAAGAAGAGAACAGGCCGCCTGATGCTGCTAATGCAGCACCAGAAACGGCAGTTCCTAAAAAAGATCTTCTGTTAAGAGGCATACCTTATCGTGTTTGGTTACCCTGCGGCGTTCCTGCAATGTGTATAAATTCGGGCAGTTTAAATTCTTTTCCTGCACCGTAACCATTTTGCGCAATAGCCATATTTTTTGTCATGTCA
>JBBQXI010000107.1:0-10461 GCA_038209805.1 Bacteroidales bacterium
TGTTGTTGCCCCTATGTACATTGCCGAAATTGCTCCGGCCAAATATCGCGGACGCCTGGTTGGGATGTTTCAGTTTAATGTGGTACTCGGTATTTTGATGGCTTATTTCTCCAATTACCTGGTAGGTTTATTCGGATTGGGCGAAGTGGAATGGAGATGGAAACTGGGAATCATGGCAATTCCATCAGTCCTGTTTTTCATTACACTTTTCTTTATTCCACGCAGTCCACGCTGGTTAATCAAAATGGGACTTATTGATGAAGCGCGATCAGTGCTGAATTTGACTGGCGAAGAATTTGTTGAAAAAGAAATTGCTGAAATACTCGAATCCATCGAATCGGAAAAGAAAAAGGGAAAAGATCAACTGTTCAGCAAAAAATTCAAATACCCAATTTTTCTGGCTGTTTCAATTGCCATGTTCAATCAACTTTCAGGAATAAATGGCTTGTTGTATTACCTGAACGATATTTTTGCTCAGGCTGGGTTCAGCAAGGTATCAGGCGATTTACAGAGTGTGGCCATTGGCGCAACTAACCTGATGTTTACCATGCTGGCTATGAGCATTATCGACAAAGTGGGCCGAAAGCTATTACTACTCATCGGATCAATCGGAACAGCTGTTTCGCTGGCTGGAGTGGCATTTATCTTTTTCACCAACAGTCATCAAAATCTATTGGTGTGGCTACTGGTTAGCTACATCGCATTTTTTGGATTCTCACAAGGAGCAGTTATCTGGGTGTATATCAGCGAAGTATTTCCCAACAGCGTGCGATCGAAAGGTCAGGCACTCGGAAGTTTTACACACTGGGTAATGGCCGCAATTGTTTCGTGGACTTTCCCTGTAATGGCCGAAAAATCGGGTGGATACCCATTCCTGTTTTTTGCAGCCATGATGTTGCTTCAATTCTTTGTGGTGAAATTCATGTATGTCGAAACCAAAGGCAAATCACTGGAAGCGCTTCAGAAAGAAATTATTGGATAAAATGAGATTCATTAGACAATTTATGGTTTAACGAAAGTCGTTCAATCTTAATTTTAAATTAATGGTTTGAATTTGATTTGATAAAACTAAAACCGGAATTTTCGCCTGAATAGTAATAAAAAACAACCAAATGCGTATCCTAAAAATTAAAACTTTAGTTACCCTGAATTTCTTATTTCTTCTGACATTTTCGCTTATTCAGGCGAATGGACAGAGTTTAAAAGAAATTGAATCTACTCGGGTTTCGTTGACGAATGGCTGGAAACTCACTCCGGTAGGGCAAAAGTTGCCGCTGGGTGATTTACCGCTAAACATTGCTCTTTCTCCTTCAGGGAAAATGCTGGCAGTAACTAATAACGGACAAAGCGACCAGGGAATTCAACTCATTGATACGGAGAAGATGCTAGTACTCGATTCTGTAATAACGGCAAAAAGCTGGCTGGGTCTCACATTCTCAAAAGATGGCAAGTATCTGTATGCTTCAGGAGGAAATGACAATTGGATCATGCGCTATTTGGTTTCCAACAAAAAACTGGTACCGTCTGATACATTGGTTATTGGCAAACCATGGCCTGAAAAAATTTCAATTGCGGGCATCGCTGTCGATGATGATCAGCAAATGTTGTATGCGGTTACCAAAGAAAATAATTCGTTATACACCTTCGACCTGAAAGCGAAAAAAGTTAAAAGCAAATTCGAATTAGGAGGCGAAGGATATACTTGTTTACTATCAAATGATGGTAAAATATTGTATGTCACTTGCTGGGGCTGCGATAAAGTTGCTCTGTTTGACACCCGAAAACAGCAGATGATGGGCAGCATTCCGGTTGGAGATAATCCGAACGACATGTGCCAGACACTCAACGGGAAATATCTTTTTGTAGCCAATGCCAACGACAACTCGGTTTCGGTTATTTCACTGGAACAAAAAAGAGTTGTCGAAATTTTAAATTCAGCACTTTATCCAAACTCTCCATCAGGATCAACAACCAATAGTGTTGCACTAAGTGATGATGAAAAAACATTATACATCGCCAATGCCGACAACAATTGCCTGGCAGTTTTCGATGTGAGCGCTCCCGGAAAGAGTTTCAGCAAAGGATTTATTCCTACCGGCTGGTATCCAACCTGCGTTCGGGTGATTAAGAACACCGTTTTTGTTGCCAATGGCAAGGGATTGACGTCAAAAGCCAATCCTAACGGCCCAAGTCCGGTCAGCAAAAAAGTAAGCTCAGCACATCATGCCGAGGTCAACAAGGGGAAAGTGCAATACATTGGCGGACTTTTCCGTGGAACTTTGCAGGCAATACCCCAACCCAGCGACACACAGCTAGGCATTTTTTCGCAGGCCGTGTATAACAACGTTCCATACAACAAAGAAAAGGAAATGCTTTCAAAAGGCGAAGAAGGAAACCCAATTCCAACGCAGGTTGGAGAGCCATCACCTATTAAATATGTATTTTACATCATCAAGGAAAACCGCACCTATGATCAGGTATTAGGCGATATACCGGAAGGAAATGGTGATTCAACTTTAGTGCTTTTCGGGAAAAATGTGACTCCGAATCTGCATGCGCTTACCAAACAATTTGTTTTACTCGACAACTTCTATGTGGATGGTGAAGTGAGCGCCGATGGACATAACTGGACCATGGGAGCCTATGCCACCGACTATCTGGAAAAGAATTGGCCTACAAGTTATGGCGGCAGAGGAGGTTCTTATCCGGGCGAATCGGAACGAAAAATAGCCGACAGTAAAGTATTTTTATGGGATATGTGTAAACGATTTGGTGTATCGTATCGCAGTTACGGCGAATTCATATCAGACCCCTATAAAGCAAATATTCCTTCACTTGAAGATCATTTTTTACCCGGTTATGTTGGATTTGATTTGAGCATTCGCGACACATTGCGATTTAATATGTGGAAACGTGATTTTAACGCTTTGCTGGCTGCAGGAAAGGTTCCGCAACTAAACACGATACGCTTTGGCAACGACCACACCGAAGGTTTAAAGTTAGGCAAGACCACTCCATTGGCACATGCCGCTGACAATGATCTGGCCTGCGGACTTTTTGTAGAGCACCTTAGTCATTCTCCGATCTGGAATGAAAGTCTGGTTATTATTGTGGAAGACGATGCCCAGAATGGTCCTGACCACGTTGATGCTCATCGTTCAACGGCTTATCTTGCCGGTGGATTTGTGAAGCAAGGATTTGTGGACCATACGATGTACTCCACTTCATCAGCACTGCGAACGATGGAACTAATTCTGGGACTTCCACCAATGAGTCAGTATGATGCCGCTGCCGAACCTTTATGGAGATGTTTCAACAGAACAGCAACACATTCGCCTTTCAAATCGTTACCCAATAAGGTGGATTTAAACCTGAAGAACACCGCAGAAACTGCAATGTCGAGAATTAGCGATAAATTCGATTTCAGCAAAGAAGACCGTATTCCGGATGCCCAATTTAATGCGGTGATTTGGGCCGCCATACATGGCATAAAAAGTGTTTGCCCCGCTCCTGTTCATGCAGCTTTCGTTACTGTTCAGAAAGAAGATGACGATGATTAAAACAGGAAAAAGGTCATTAGTCATTTGTAAATTTCAAATGACTAATGACCTTTTCTGTTTGCTATATTCTGAAATAATTAGGAGTGAAGTTAAGACAGCATCGATATCGCGAAACAGAATTTGCTCCCTTTCCCCAGAGTACTTTCGACCCATATTTTACCTTGATGAGCTTCAACAAATTCTTTACAAATAATAAGACCAAGTCCAGATCCAACCTCATCATCGGTACCTCGTGATGATGAATTTTTATCTATTTTAAAAAGTTTGTTTAACTGGCATTCATCCATTCCAACTCCAGAATCCGTAACGCTAAAATTCAAAAGGTTCGACTCTGCATAAGCCTGTATCCTGACACTTCCCCCCTTTTCGGTGAACTTAATGGCATTTGTGACCAGGTTTTGTAAAACAGAACCAATCATGTTGGAATCAACTGTTGCAGTTATGTCGCTATTCACATTCCAATCGAGCTTTATTTCCTTATTTTGGGCAATTGGAGCTATAATCATCATCGTGCTAGATACAAGTTCATCAATTTTGACTGACTTGGGTGTATATTTCATTTTACCATTCTGCATTCGGGACCAAACGAGTAAATTCTGTAGCAGATTTAGAATCCGTTTGGTCGATTGATGAACGATTAGCGAATATTCTACGCAATCCTCCTGATCTCCATTTTTCGCCGATACAGTTAGCATTTGGCTGAAACCTAGAAGCGCGTTAAACGGATTCATCAAGTCGTGACTTATAATCGAAAAGAACTTATCCTTTTCGACAGAATCTTTCATTACCTTTTTATTCAGATCAATAATATTGGTTTGGAAATTGTCGTTTTTGTAAGCCAGAACCAAAATATACGCTGCAAGAATACAAGCCAACAGCATTAAAACAATCAATATATTTTGAAGGAAATCGGTTGAATTCCGAACCGATTTCAAGAAGGAATTGTTTTGCTTTGCTTCCTGATTCTTTATACTCGACTTGATTTCATTAATGAGTTTGCGTATTTCAGAGATCAGGCTATTGTTTATTTTAATTAGCTTCAGTTCGCTGTCTTTTAACTCGCGAACCGTTTGCATTAACTCACGGATATTTCCTGAACTTGCAGTCGCCTTTTGAGACTGCATTGCTTTTAATATTTGCTTCTGAGAAAGGCTATTTTGATCTTCAGGAGATTTAACCAGCAATTTAGTATTAACGTTCTCCTGAATCTTTTCTCCAACGATAGCGCTTTTTATCTTTCCGAACAGACCTTTTTTGTATGTTTCTCTTGTTGCTGTAACACTCAGTGTATCAATCCTTCCTTGAGACCGCCCTACTGTGTACATTTCCAATTCGGTTTGATTTTCTTCCAGACTTCCAACTGAAGACATCAAAGAATCTGTTATTAACCTTAATTTCACGTATATATCAGCTTCTTTGGTCTTTTCCTCAAAAATCTGTGTAATTCGACTACCCTCCTCTTTTGATTCGGTTGAAACCGTTTCCTGTAAAAGCTTAATGTTTTCAGCCAACGTTTTAACTTGCTCTTTATAATCTTCGAAAACCGGCTTTTCAAATGTAGTGCAATATTCCTTAAACCTGACCTCTACCAACAAAAGCGACTCTGTCACTCCTTCCGTTTTCAATACCTGCTCACGATTTTGCTGCGAAAGGTCTAGTGCCGATTGAATTCTACCTTTTTCATTAATAAGACTAATTATTATAACCACAATTAGAACTAGAATTAATGCCATTAAAATGGTTGTTGCGATTAAACGTGTTGGTATTTTTATTTTAACCATCGAATTAAACCTCCGTATTAGATTTCGAAATTTTTATTATTCAGGTGTTTCAAGCCCAAGCAAATGTGCATAGTTTTTCTGTTACAAAAGTCGAAAATATCTTACAATAGTATTCAGCTAAAAACTATACATCATCAATACAACTATGATAAAATACTATATATCAATCAGTAAAACTATTACTTATCAATCAGGAGAAGGAAATCGATAAGATTTTCTTCATTGGCTAAGTTGAGTTTTTTCCGCAAGCGATATCTGGCAACATCAACACTTTGAGGATTTTGAAAAGTAAGAATTGCTATATCTTTAGAGGACAATCCGGATCGTAATAGCGCACATAGCTTGCGCTCATTGGGAGTTAAGCCGGGATATTTTTCAAGCAAAATCGTGTAAAACGAATCAAAAGCATTTTCGAACCGCGTTTCAAAATCGTTCCAAATTTGTTCGGTCATATTCATTTTAAACTTTTGACTCATCTGGCGAATCAGTTCCTGCCCCTCTTTATTGGTATAAGGATTAATTTTTACCAGATCATTGATCAAACTGCTGTTCATTTCATTCAGATGCATCACCTTCAATGTGCTCGAAATCAACTCAATCTTCTTGGTATTCACAATTTCGTCATTGGCATTTTTGAGCTCCGACACATCGGTAAATACCGTAATTATTCCAAGAAGATTATCTTGATTATCGGAAACCACATTTTTCGAGACAATAAACATTTTATCTCCGGGGAAAACATTCTTTTCATACGATAGCGATGCCTTGCTTTGAGCTAACTCAACATCTTTCTGTACATGAAAGCCAACTTCTTCACTCCGGAAATACCGATAGACCGACTTCCCAATCAAATCATCTTTAGGTCTTTCCAGAAGTTGTTCGAAAAAATTATTGCTCATAAGCAGAATTCCCTCCATCGAGCAATAAATAACAGGGTGAGGAATACTTTCGATCAATGAGGTAATAAATACATTTTTATCCTCCAGGTGGCGGTAATGTTCCTTTAAAGTTTTCAAGGTCTCTGATAGCAACAAAATATTCCTGACACGCGCACTTAATTCAAGTTTATCAAAAGGTTTTTTCAGAAAATCGATCGCTCCAATCGACATGGCAAACGATAAGTCTTCGGATGAAGTCATCACCCCAGTGATCATTAAAACCGGAATGTTTTTTGTTGCATCGTCTTTCTTAAGTATTTCCAAAGCTTCAATACCGTCCATTACAGGCATATTCCAATCCAACAAAATCAAATCAGGGAAATGCTCACGAACTTTGTCAAGGCACTCCTGCCCGTTCGCTGCTGTGATGATTTGAAAATCAAAATCTTTCAGCATTTTATCGTAGAGCTTTAAATTTAAAGGCTCATCGTCAACAAGCAGTATTTTAGAATTACTCATCGCAAATTCGGTTTACTTTACTCGATTCGAACATTAAGATTACTACAATTATTCAAAAGTAACTTTTTTCGTTCTTCTAACTCGCGAAAAGCATAACTAAATCACCAACTGCCTATCGAATATTGACGATAATCTTAAAATTCTGTTCGATTCCTTTTAAAACAAGTTACAACAAACTTAGATCATCAATTAAACAACTAAATATAAACTAATTATACTCATCGTATAGATATTGTATAGATGGCTGTATAGACATTGAAATACCTTAAATAGCACAAATCAAATTGAATTTACGGTACTTTGTTTACGATTATTTCACCATATCTCCCCGAAAGAGATAGTATACTCAACTCTAAAAAAAAGAATAGTAATGAAAAAGAATTTAGCAGAATTTATCGGAACATTTTGGCTCGTATTTGGCGGCTGCGGAAGTGCACTTTTAGCTGCAGGTTTTCCAAACGTAGGAATTGGATTGCTGGGAGTTTCTCTCGCATTTGGACTAACGGTAGTCACAATTGCTTACTCATTAGGTCATATTTCAGGAGCACATCTCAATCCGGCAGTCACAATCGGACTGTGGATGGGTGGACGGTTTGATGCAAAAGGAGTATTGCCTTATGTAATCTCTCAAATAGCTGGCGGAATCTTGGCAGCAACTGTCCTCTATTTTATTGTAACCGGAAATGGTTCTCCCATTGGCACTTTCGCGGCCAACGGCTATGGCGAACACTCACCAGGTCATTACAGTTTACTTTCAGCCGTAGTTACTGAGTTTGTTATGACTTTTATGTTTCTACTTATCATTTTGGGAGCAACCGACGAAAAAGCGCCCAAAGGTTTTGCTGGTTTAGCCATTGGGTTAACCTTAACACTCATTCATTTGGTAAGTATTCCGGTAACAAATACCTCAGTCAATCCGGCCCGAAGTATAAGTCAGGCTTTATTCGTAGGCGATTGGGCCTTAGCTCAACTTTGGGTATTTATTTTTGTGCCCGTTGCTGGAGCCATTGTAGCTGGTATTGTTTACAAGGAACTGGCCAAATAGCCACCATCTTATAATTCGACGAGAATATTCTGTTCCCGCTGCATTGAAGATACTATTTTAACTGAAGTTCTATTTCATCTAAATCAGAATCTATGAATAACGAATATGACATCTTTGGATGCGCTTACGATTGTCCATTACAAAAAAGGAAGCAGGATTGTCCTTTTAATGAAATTGAACATCTTACATTCAAAGAAAAAGTAGCTTGGATAAAAGACACTAGTGCCGAAAAGAAAGAATCTATTATGCAACATCATTTGGATTGTGAACAAAATCGGGAACAGACAAAATTTAAACAATCATTATGTATGAAAAATAATCAGATAAATAAAATTTCGAAAAACATGAAAACATTTAATAAACAAATTGCAATTCTGCTTTGCGGTATAATCCTGTTAAGCAGTTGTTCTTCAACTAAAAACTCTACTAAAGGCGGAGTTATAGGCGGCGCAGGTGGCGCTCTTCTTGGTGCCGGGATTGGTGCGCTGGTTGGTCACGGAAAAGGAGCCGCAATTGGTGCTGCCGTTGGTGGTGCTGTTGGCGCCGGTGCTGGCGTTGTAATTGGCAAAAAAATGGACAAACAAAAAGCTGAACTCGAAAAGATTGAAGGTGCAAAAGTAGAGTCAGTAACAGATGCCAATAATTTACAGGCCATCAAAGTTACTTTCGATAGCGGAATCTTATTTTCTACCGGAAAAAGCGACTTGAACGCCAGCTCAAAAACAGCATTGACCAAATTTGCAGCTTCATTAAAAGAAACTCCTGAAACGGATGTGACCATATACGGACACACCGACAATACTGGTTCCAAAGAAACAAACGTACAGTTATCAAAAAACAGAGCAGCTTCAGTTGCCAATTTTTTGAATTCGAATGGAATTTCGACTGAAAGAATGACTACCGAAGGCAAAGCTTTTGATGAACCTGTTGCGGACAATACAACAGCCGAAGGAAGAGCCAAAAACCGCAGAGTTGAAATATACATTACTGCAAACGAACAAATGATCAACCAAGCTGAACAGGGAACTTTAAAGTAATCAAATTTAAAAAACAATTAAAAAATCTAAAATAAGAAACATGAAAAAGCAATTATTAATCCTATCATTCCTACTTTTTAGTAGTTTAATTTACGCACAATCTCCCATTGCTAAGGGTGAAACACAACTCAATGCAGGCCTGGGTTTATCGTCATGGGGAGTACCTGTATACATTGGATTAGATTACGGTGTACACCCAGACATCACTGTTGGAGGCGAACTTTCATACCGTTCATACAACGATAAATATGCCAATGTCAGTTACGATCACTCTGTGATTGGAATCTCCGGAAATGGAAATTACCATTTCAACCGCGTATTGGAAATTCCTAAAAATTGGGACTTCTATGCTGGTTTAAATCTGGGCTTTTACATCTGGAATTCACCTAGCAATTATGCCGGTTCACATACTTCAGGTCTTGGCCTCGGCGCCCAGGTTGGTGGTCGCTACTATTTCTCTGATAAAATTGGACTCAATTTAGAATTTGGTGGAGGTAATTCCTTCTCCGGAGGAAAATTAGGTTTAACATTTAAACTATAACATAAAAATATAAGACAAGAAGTTCGATGAATCTATAAGGATTTTTTGACACA
Organism: Bacteroidales bacterium; assembly: GCA_038209805.1. Classification (GTDB taxonomy): domain Bacteria; phylum Bacteroidota; class Bacteroidia; order Bacteroidales; family Prolixibacteraceae; genus Aquipluma. The sequence continues at coordinate 9,415 of JBBQXI010000107.1, forward strand.
CATCCCCCTTATTGGCATCGGACTTCTTTGCTAAAACTTCACTTTCAAATTCAACGAATACACACATCTGATAATTAACACAAGAATAAATCATGAAAAAAATACTTTTACTTTTTACTGCATTTCTGCTTCTTCAATCAGCATTTTCACAAACCGAAGACAAAAAATGGGGAATTGGCGCTGGAGTTGGCGCTTATGGGAATCTTAACAATTCAAGCATTGGCTTTATGCCCGAATTGTATTTAAGCAGATACTTAAGTCCACGACTGGATCTGATGTTAAAAAGCGACTTTGGATTATTCAATTCCAAACTAACCAACAACCTCGACTTCGTGAATCCTTTCCTCAACTTAAGACTCAAGTTGACCAACGAAAGCAAAAACTTCCGTCCGTATTTATTCGCCGGACCTGGCTATCTCGCTGATAATGGCGAATCAGGATTAAACTTCAACTTAGGCGTTGGTGGTAAATATTACATAAGCCCAGCCACTGCACTTTATCTGGAAGCCGGTTACATAAATGGAATTGAAACAACCGTTGCCGGTAAAAACACCAGAGATAACTTTTTGAAAGCCACCGTTGGTATTGAATTCGATTTTGGAAAAACCAACGATTCAGACATGGATGGTGTTTCTGACAAAAAAGATAAGTGTCCAAATACACCTGCAGGTGTTGCTGTTGATGCCAATGGTTGTCCAATCGATACTGACGGCGACGGAGTTGCGGATTACATAGACGACTGTCCAACTGTTGCCGGATTAACCTCTCTGAAAGGTTGCCCCGATGCTGACGATGATGGAGTCGCCGATAAAGATGACAAATGTCCGGACACGCTTAAAGGTGTAAAAGTTGATGTAAAAGGTTGCCCCGTTGACTCGGATGGCGACGGAATTGCAGATTATCTGGACGTATCCACCCCACCGCCACCAGCTATATTGATTGATTTTGTTATTCTATTTTTGATTCAAAAAGAATAAGAATATGAATAATAATAAGAAAGAACAGATGTTTGCGTTGGCTGCACAATGGCGTGAATCGGGTTTGACA
>JBBQXI010000108.1:0-10457 GCA_038209805.1 Bacteroidales bacterium
GGACAATGGAAACGAAGGCGGAACCAATAAGGAATTGGATGACGACTTTGGGTTTTACGACAAATCGAAACGTCCGGTAATTCATCCGCATCATAAGCCGGGTAACGATTATAATGGCATCGACTGCAACCATTACGAAAATTATTACAGCTCGAAAAAGATATTTACTGAAGGTAAAATTTACATGCCAACCGAATTTTTGCATTCTCAGGACGACGGTGGAGGTGGTGCAGGACTTGAAGATTTTTGGGAACTTTTCTGGAATACGCCAAACGCCGGCGGTGGTTTTATTTGGGCTTTGCTTGACGAAGGCATTGTTCGCACCGATCTCAACGGATTTATTGATGTCAACCGCGTAAATGCACCCGACGGCATAGTTGGTCCGCACCGCGAAAAAGAAGGTAGTTATTATGCGATCCGCGAAATATATTGTCCGGTAAAAATCAAGATAAAAGAGCTTTCGGAGCAATTTGACGGAACCATTCCGGTTGAAAATCGCTACCATTTTACCAATTTGAAAGATTGCCGTTTCGAGTGGCAGTTGGTCAATTTTAGTACGATTATCGATCGTCAGGCTGCTCACAAAGTGATGAAAAGCGGAACAGCAAAAAGTCCAGAAGTGAAACCTTTGGAATTTGGAACTTTAAACTTGGAACTTCCTGCAGACTATAAAAAATACGATGCCCTTTACCTGAAAGTGTTTGATCCTTCCGGAGATGAAATTTATTGCTACAGTTGGAAAATTGGTGGTAATCTCCGGGCTGTTTCGCAACTGGTGAAAATGGACATCAGCGATCAGGAAAAGCAACAACGCGAAAAACTGAAAGCTGCCGGAATTCAGGAAGACAATATTCTTCCTATAGAACAACAATCTGCCGATCTCTCAAAAGAAAATGGGGTTGCTGAACTAACCGAAAACGATAGTCTTTATACCCTGAAAGCTTCAGGAATAGCTGTGACTTTCAGCCGAAAAGATGGCAAGATCCGAAAAGTGATTAACGATCTGGGTTTGCCAATCCCTTTCAGTAACGGACCAGTTTTGGTGAGCGGAAATGCCAAATTGGAAAGTATCAAACCGGTAAAAGGCGATAAAAGTTATTCGCTCGAAATGACCTATTCCGGAGATATGAAGAAAGTGACCTGGACAATGTTTAGTAGCGGCTGGTTGGCGATGGATTACGAATATGAGGTTTTTGGAGAGCAGATGTTTACCGGAATCAGCTTCGATTTTCCGGAGTCGGATGTGATTGGCGCCAAATGGCTGGGTAAAGGTCCGGCTAATGTCTGGAAAAATCGTACGACTGGCGGAGTGATTGATGTGTATCACCGTATGTATAACAACAAATTGCCTGCTGATAACTCATGGGGATTGCCTCAGTTTAAAGGGTATTATCCTGAAGTTTCGTGGATGGAATTCAATACCGTTGACGGCAAATTTACCATGGTGGCTCAGGATGATAATTTGTTTGTCCGCCTCTTTAATTTCTACGGAATTTCGGGCCCAAAGAATTATCCTGTTTTGCCTGTTGGCGATATATCGTTTCTGGATGCCATTCCGCCGATTGGGACAAAACTGGCAATGGGCATCAGTAACGACACCTGGAACCTCGGGCCAATGGGTGAGTTGAATAAAATGGACAAACCCGTAAAACGCACACTGTATTTTTATTTTGGATTGCTGAATTGATCTCCAAACCGTCAGCTAAAGCAGACGGCAAAGAATATCGCTCTGATTATTAGTTGTGCTATATCCTTTGCCTTTCGCCTTTAGGCAACGGATACGTAAAAAATAAAACAAGGCGCATCTGCAAAAGATGTTTGAAACACAAAAGCTGTATGCGCCGCATGAGCAAATCTTATTCTAAGGGAAAATGAGAGCCAGGAAAATAGCGAATATTGATGATAACCAAAGAAATCGTGTTCTCCCCCAATTGGGGGAGTCAAAGGGGGTTGTTTCACGTCGAAAATTTATACAACAAACACTTTTGGCTGGTGGCGCTTTATTGGCTTTCGCAATGACTGGATTTGGTGCTACTCCTGATAAAAGATACAGCAAAAAGGACATTTCATCCTTTGCCAAAAGGCTGAGACCACTTGGTCGAATTCTGGAACTTGAAGGATATTATGTTTGGGGAACCAGTCCTGTTGTTGCTCCGGACGGACGAATTCACGTATTTTTTTCGCGTTGGGATGCCAAAAAGGGGATGGGCGGTTGGATCAACGGTTCGGAGATTGCCCATGCCGTTGCAGACAAACCTGAAGGTCTGTATTCAGAAATTGAAACGATTTTAGCTCCCCGTGGCGAAGGTTTTTTTGATGGAACCACGTGTCATAATCCGCACATTCAGTTTGTCGATGGAAAGTATTGCTTGTTTTACATCGGTAATTCGAATAAAAAGACGGATACCAAACGGATTGGATTGGCCACTTCGGATTCGCTGAATGGCCCATGGAAACGGTCTGATAAATGTTTGCTTGAAGCTGGATCAGCCGGTTCCTGGGACGATCATTGTACCTCGAATCCGGCCTTTCTGAAACATCCAAACGGACAATACTGGTTGTATTACAAATCGTGGAATACTGAAGAATACGAGCATCCGGTTGATCCTGCTATTCGGGGAAACCGCAAATATGGGTTGGCAATTGCCGAAAAGCTTGAAGGTCCGTATGTGAAATACTCCGAAAATCCGATTTTGGATTATTCGAAATTGGGAAATAACTGGCAGTTGGAAGATGGAAATGTGTTCATAGAAAATGGTAGGTTTTATATGCTGGCGCGTGACATGGGGCGGTTCGATCACGAAGTTGGGATCATTTTGGAATCCGACAATGGCATTCATTGGTCGGAACCGCAGATCAGTTATTTCGGCTACAGTCATTATTTGCAGCAACCGCCAGCACCGTCGAATCTGAAAAAATACGGACGTTTTGAGCGACCACAAATACTTATGCAAAACGGATATCCAACGCATTTATTTGTGGCTACCCAAGGCGGAAAATACATGACTTCTTCGGCCTTTGTGTTTGAAGTAAAGTGATAATAATTGCTACTCATCGGATGACTTCAAGTCATCCGATGAGTGATAAAATAAACTAATGATGAAACTAACAACTTTGTTTGTGATTTTAGCCCTGGTTTTTCAAATCAACCTTCAGGCAAAACAAAAACCAACGGTGTTTACTATTGGCGATTCAACCGTGAAAAACGGCAAGGGTGACGGTGCAAATGGCCAATGGGGCTGGGGCGACCTGATCGTCCAATATTTTGACACCACCAAAGTGTTTGTTAAAAATCGTGCATTAGGCGGAACCAGTAGTCGCACTTATCAAACCAAAGGACTTTGGGAAGCCGTTCTCAAAGATCTCAAAAAAGGTGATTTTGTATTGATGCAGTTTGGACACAATGACAACGGTTCGGTAAACGATACTTTGCGGGCACGCGGAACGATCAAAGGTATTGGCGAGGAAACCGAAGAAATCGACAACCTGATTACCAAACAGCATGAAATCGTACACAGTTATGGTTGGTATCTTCGGAAGATGGTTCGCGAGGCTAAAGCCAAAGGCGCAACGCCGATCATTGTTACACCTATTCCGCGCAACGATTGGGAAAACGGGAAGATAAAACGCACGCCTGCCAGCTATCCCGATTGGGCGATGGAGGTGGCCGGTCAGGAAAGAATTCAATACATCGATTTGAATAAACGTATGTCGGAAAAGCTGGATGGGATTGGCGAGGCACAAGTTACCGGTAGGTATTTTTACGCCACCGATCATACCCATACTTCAACTAAAGGCGCATTGATGGCTGTATCGCTGGTTGTGGAAGGCATTAAAGCCAACAAAAAAATAGGGTTGAATCGTTTTCTGTTGAAGAATCCACAGATTCAGGCCGAAAAATTCCAGTCGCCAACCGTTTTTCGGTTCGATTTTGGTTCGGAGCAAACCCTTGCCGGTTGGACTGCGGTGACCCAAAAATCTCTTTATTCTACTGAAAAAGGTTTCGGACTGATTCCTTCAGGAGAAATAGAAACCGGTGAATCGACCGGAAAGGTAAACCCATTTGACGATTTTCTGGGCAGCAAAAAGCCGTTTTATTTCGCTGTCGATTTACCTGAAGGACATTACCGTTTGTTGATAACGTTGGGTGGTTTTACTGAAGGTTCTTCAACCACTTTGAAGGCGGAGTCGCGCCGATTATTGTTCGAAAATGTGAAGACAGCTTCGAACGAAACCGTACAAAAAACCGTAGTGGTTGATGTTCGTTATCCGCAAATGAAAAATCAGGAAGGAATAAAACTAAAAGAACGAGAACTGAATTACCTGAATTGGGATCACAAACTGACGCTCGAATTCAATGGTGAACATCCGTGTGTGAAGGCAATCGAGATCCGAAAGGCTGATGAATTACCAACTATTTTCCTAGCCGGAAATTCCACTGTGACCGATCAGGAGAATGAGCCGTGGGCCTCATGGGGACAAATGTTTCCGAACTTTCTGAAACCTGAAGTTGTGGTAGCCAATTACGCCGAATCGGGCGAAACCTTGCTGGCTTTTAAACGTGAAAATAGGCTGCAAAAGATTCTGAGTCAGATGAAAAAGGGCGATTATCTGTTCATGGAATTTGCGCACAACGATCAAAAACCCGGTGGCAATCATTTGGATGCGATGACTAGTTACAAAGATGAACTGAAATATTACATTGCCGAAGCCCGCAAAAAAGGAGGAACCCCGGTGCTGGTAACTTCAACCAATCGCAGGAAGTTTGATGAAAACGGCAAAATTATCAACACACTCGAAGAGTTTCCTGAAGCGATGAGGCAACTGGCAAAAGACGAAAAAGTTCCTCTGATCGACCTGAATGCCATGAGTAAACAGTTTTACGAAGCGTTGGGGCCGGAGAATTCAAAAAAAGCTTTTGTGCATTATCCGGCAAACAGCTATCCTGGTCAAGATAAACCGCTTGCCGACGATACGCATTTCAATCCGTATGGCGCTTATGAACTAGCGAAATGCGTGGTGCAAGGCATTCAGCAAACAATTCCCGATTTGGCGAAATATATCCGTGATGATTGGACTATATTTGATCCATCACAACCCGATCCGGTTAGCGAATTTCGTTGGTATGAAAGCCCTGCAGCGAATTTGATTAAACCGGACGGGAATTGATTCATCGAGTCTCGTCACCCCGAATTTATTTCGGGGTCTCTGTGCAGAACAGATCCTGAAACAAGTTCAGGATGACACATTGGAATATCATTTGATACAAAATAACACAATCAATAATGAAAAAACTTCAAACCTTACTGATCTCCTTACTGCTGACGGGCAGCCTTTTTGCCCAAACCGGTGTTTTTTACAATGTGAAAGACTACGGTGCCAAGGGAGACGGACAAACCGTTGACACCAAAGCTATTGATGCTGCGATTAATGCTGCATCTGAAAAGGGTGGGGGAACTGTGTTTTTCCCGGCCGGAACCTACCTGAGTTTCACCATTCACCTGAAAAGTTTTATTACACTTCATCTCGATAATGGAGCTACACTTGAAGCTGCCGGTGTGAAAAAAGATGGTCTGGGGTACGATCCTGCTGAGCCAAATCAGTGGGATATGTATCAGGATTTTGGGCATAGCCATTGGCGAAATAGCCTGATTTATGGCGAAAACTTACAAAACATCGCCATCACTGGTTTGGGAACCATTTACGGAAATGGGCTGACGCGCGAAGGCTTCAGAACTCCGGGCATGGCCAACAAAGCCATTGCGCTTAAACTATGCCGGAATGTGGTACTAAAAGATATTTCCATCCTGATGGGTGGTCACTTTGCACTTTTGGCAACTGGTGTTGATAACATGACTATCGACAACCTGAAAGTGGATACCAATCGCGATGCTTTCGATGTGGATTGTTGTCGTCACGTGCGGATTTCGAACTGCACAGTGAACTCGCCATACGACGATGCCATTTGCCTGAAAAGTTCCTTTGCTTTGGGATTTGCCCGTGCCACCGAAAATGTGACCATCACCAATTGCTCAGTCAGTGGTTTCGACCGCAAATCGTTTCTTGATGGAACCTATAAAAAAGACGAAGCGAATACTGTTCCAGATCATGGTGTGGTAACTGGCCGAATCAAGTTTGGAACCGAGTCGAATGGCGGATTCAAAAACATTACAATCACCAACTGTACTTTTGAATTTTGCCGTGGATTGGCGCTGGAAACCGTTGATGGTGGTATTCTGGAAGATGTGACCATTGACAATATCACCATGAAAGACATTCAGGGAGCGCCTTTCTTTTTGCGAATTGGAGCTCGGATGCGTGGCCCGCAAGGAGTTCCAGTTGGAGTCCTCCGACGGATTAACATCAGCAATGTGGTGATCTATAGTGAAAATCCGAAGTATTGTTCCATGATCGTTGGTTTACCCGGCCATCCTGTTGAAGATGTTAGACTCAGCAATATTCAGATCCGTATAAAAGGAGGGGCGCCTAAGGAACAAGCGTTACTTCAGGTGGAAGAGCATGAAAAATCGTATCCCGATCCGCAGGAATTTGGCGATATGCCTGCCTATGGATTTTTTATTCGTCATGCCAAAAACATAGAGTTCAATCATGTTGAAATGAAACTCGAAAACGATGATTTCCGTCCGGCATTTATTTTGGATGACGTGATCGGCGCCGGTTTAAACGATGTAACTGTGACGAAAGTGGGTACGGTTCCTTCTATAACCTTGAAAAATGTGGAAGACATCAGGATAAAGGATTGCCGTCCTGTTCCGGATTATCAAATACAGAAAATAGATTCAAAGCAACTTTAAAATTAAATACGATGAAAAAAGGATCGCTGTTAATGGCAATTTTGATTATCGCGGTGGGGTTTGCCGAAGCACAGACTCTTCCGGCGAAAAAGGAAATCATGGATAAAATGGTACTCGCCAATGCCTATTTTATGAACAAATGGCCTGATACGGGCAAGACGATTATCACCAACAAAGAACGTCAGAGCAACATTTGGACGCGTGCCGTTTATTACGAAGGACTGATGGCGCTTTATACCGTTAATCCGGATAAATCGTATTACGATTATGCGATGTCGTGGGGCAAAGCTCACAAATGGGGTCTCAATGGTGGAGCGAAAACCCGCAATGCCGATAACCATTGCTGCGGCCAGACTTACCTCGATTTGTACGAGAAAGCGAAAAAGCCCGAAATGATTAAAGACCTAAAGGAATCGATTGACCTGATGATTGCATCCGATAAAATCGACGACTGGACCTGGATTGATGCTCTGCAAATGGGCATGCCGGTTTTTGCCAAACTGGGTGTGATTACCGGCGATAAAAAGTACTCGGAACGGATGTTCCAGATGTACATGGACTCGAAGGTGCGGCAGGGTTTTTATAATCCGGCGGATAAATTGTGGTGGCGGGATAAAGATTTCAGGCCTCCTTATAAAGAACCGAATGGCGAAGATTGTTATTGGTCGCGCGGAAACGGCTGGGTGGTTGCGGCTTTATTGCGTGTAATGGAAATTGCGCCGAAAGATCCGCATTACAAGGAATACAAGAAAACCTATCTTGAAATGATGAACGCTTTATTGCCTATTCAGCGCGAAGATGGTTTCTGGAATGCCAGTTTGCACGATGCGACTAATTTTGGTGGAAAAGAAACTTCAGGAACGGCTTTGTTTGTTTACGGAATGGCATGGGGAATTAATCATGGACTGCTAAAAGAGAAAAAGTATTTGCCTGCCATTACTAAAGCCTGGAATGCAATGGCTGCTGAAGCTGTTCATCCCGATGGTTTTATGGGTTATTTGCAGGGAACCGGCAAGCAACCATCCGATGGTCAACCGGTGACCTACGACAGTAAACCCGACTTTGAAGATTACGGTTTGGGCTGTTTCCTTCTGGCCGGAAGCGAAGTATGGAAAGTAGCGAAGTAAAAAAGAAAGACCTAACAGGTTTTCAAAACCTGTTAGGTCTTATAGTTTGAGGTGAGGTGTTGGGCTACATTAAATATCGTTCATTTTATCTTCCAAATAGAGCTTATTTAAATCGTGCCAATATTCGAAATTGCCTTTGTCGCCAAACAAACTGAGGATATAATTCTTTTCGATGTTGGTCTGTTTTTCGGACAGATAAGCCTGATATGATGAGTATGTGTATTGTTTGAAATCAACCGTAAATCCATGTTTTACAGGATTCAGATGGATGTATGCGATTAATTGCATTAAATATTCATCGTCTTCCACCCTGATTCGGTGAAGGTGTTCCTGAAACAGACTTCCACGCCGGTTGTAGGCTTTGTTAATGGCTTTGGTGTAGGCATTAAACAGATTTGAAAAAGCCAGGTAGGGTTTTTGCTTCAGTTTTTCAGTCAATAAATTATCGTCTTTTATGCGTAACGCTAAATGAAAATGGTTTTTTAGTAAGCAAAATGCATAAATATCGGCAGCGGGCAGCAGATACTTTTTCATTAGAGACAGGAAGAAGCTGTAGTTTTTCTCCTCAAGGAAAATATCTTCTCGATTATTTCCTCTGTTAAACACATGATAAACAACGCCTGATTCAAAGAAATCTTGTTTCATAATTTTTCGATTTCGGATCAAATGAGAGCTAACAGGTTTTCAAAACCTGTTAGCTCTTATCAAATATACGGCACATTTTAATTGAATTATTGATAATTACCGATTTTATTTATCTGATATTCTGGAAGAAATAGACTCGCAAAATTTTCTAATTCTTTGTTAAACTTTATGGCTGCAATGTTTCTTTTTAAACCTAACAGGTGTCGAAAACCTGTTAGGTCAGCTATCTTTACCGGCTCAAATCAATTCGTATGCACAATGATTCAGGATATTTATCCGCACAGTTTCAGTAATCTATACCTTGACAACCAGACACCTCATGAGAATGATTTCATTTTTCATTATCAGGGAAATACCCTGTTGTTAAAAACCAAAAACGATGAGCTGGCTCTCCCACAGAAGAAAGATTTTCAGGAGATTACCATCGAAACTGATTTTGTATTTTTATTCGTCCTCGATGAAGTGTCTTGCTACCTGGTGTGGGACGACCTGAAGGTTGATGAATCGCAATTCGAGTATAAAGACATCAGCTTTTTTCGTACCACCACACAGCGCGAAATTGCCTGGGTTAGTATTGTCGGTTTTCATCTGCGGAACTGGTACGTTCAAAACAGATTCTGCGGAAAATGCGGCTCCAAAACACAACACAAGAATGACGAGCGGGCAATGGTTTGTCCGTTGTGCAACACAGTTGTTTACCCCAAAATATCACCAGCTATAATTGTGGCCATTATCAGTAACGATAAAATTTTACTGGCTCACAATGCGAATTTCGTTGGCAATTGGTATTCGTTAATTGCCGGTTTTGTTGATGTAGGCGAAACCCTGGAAGAAACTCTGGTTCGTGAGGTTAAAGAAGAGGTTGGGCTGGATGTGTGGAACATTCGTTATTATAAAAGTCAACCTTGGGCGCTTTCGGGCTCGATGATGATTGGGTTTATTGCCGAAGCCGATGAAAACCAACCGATTTGCATCGATGGAAAAGAGATAACTGATGCTGCATGGTTTTCGAGGGGAAATCTACCGAGCCATCCGTCGAACATAAGTATTGCCGGCGAGATGATTGAAAAGTTTAGGAATGGAGAGTTGCGGTAGCCGATTTTAAGCATTCTCTATAATTTTACTTCCACTTTCTTTCCTGAGAAATGTCCAAATGATTCAGCGGCCTTTTCAATTAACCCGATTTCCTTTTTATTGTGTGGCCTGAAATGGTCAAGTTCAATGAGCGCCGTATCTTTTTTGATCGTCCGTTTCCACAAACCACTAATTTGTCCATTGACGACTACAACTGGCCTGAATATTCCATTGTTTGAAATGGCTTTGGAGTGGTTTTTCAAAGTAATTGCGGAGTTTCTGTTTTTATAGCTGATCAGGTATTCATCGTAGGCAGGCAACAGATAAACTGAATCGGGCTGGGAAGAAGGAATAACGATTGAATCGTCAAACCAATATGTTTCATTGTCAATGATTTCGGAAATCAAAGTCGATTTGCTCATCTCCAAAGCTTTACGGGCTTCAGCAACCGGTAAGCCCGACCACCACACAAAATCGGGTAAGGTAGCTGGCCCATGACTGCTAAAATACTTCTTAGCCAGCAACGCCAAAGCTTCATCTTTTGAAAAGGTTTTTTTTACCGGAACTCTTTCTGCCAGCAAAGCATAAGTTCGTTTTTTCGCTTGGATACCGCCACTACAAATGATCCCATCAATTTCGGCTTCCATCAAAATATGTGGTAATCGCTGTTCGTATGTGTTTATTCCGGCCCGATTGAGTTCGTCGCTTAGTTCGTCGCGGGTGAAAGTCCGGTTTCCTGCCAGTGATTTTACGAGTACATCCTTGCTTCTTACAAGTTCATTCTCGGTAAGACCCA
>JBBQXI010000109.1:0-10454 GCA_038209805.1 Bacteroidales bacterium
CGCACCAGCCATTCTGGATGAGTTTTTGGCGCATCCGGTAACCCAAAATACACTTCAGTTACAAGCTCAGCGAAAGGGCTATTCAAAGCCGGTTGCCGAAGTAATGATTGGTTATAGCGACAGCAATAAAGACGGTGGCATTTTGTCGAGCCTCTGGCATCTCTACGAAGCACAACACGAGTTGGCCAAAATTGGACGAAAACACGGCGTTGACATCCGTTTCTTCCACGGAAAGGGCGGAAGTATCAGTCGGGGTGCCGGCCCGATTCACTGGTTCCTGAAAAGCCTTCCGCCGGAATCGTTGTGTGGCAAACTGCGTCTCACCGAACAGGGCGAAACCATCGAACGAAAATATGCCAACAAGGTCAATGCTGCTTTCAATCTGGAATTGTTGACTTCAGGAACTTTGCGAAATGCAATGCTAAATACTCATCCATTTGATCCCGAATTATTTGAACTGGTGGGTTTTATGGCGCATGAAAGTTTTACGACGTACAACTCGCTAACGCGCCATCCGAGCTTTATCCGGTTTTTCGAACAGGCAACACCCATCGATGTGATTGAAACCAGCAAAATCGGCTCACGCCCATCGCGTCGGACAAATCAACGCACGCTCAATGATCTGCGTGCCATTCCATGGGTTTTCAGTTGGACACAAAGCCGTGTAAACATTACCAGTTGGTACGGAGTTGGCAGCACACTTTTACTTCTGAAAGAGCAATATCCTGAAAAGTATGCTTTGTTAAAACAGCTATTAATTTCGCATCCTCTGCTTCGGTATATTTTGACCAATGTTGACTCAGGTTTGGCCGCAACCGATCCAGAGATTATTGAGCTTTATGCTTCGCTGGTCAATGAGGAACAAGTTAAAAATGACATTTTGCCACTCATTTTATCTGAGTTTCAACTTACGAAAAGCCTGTTAGCCGAATTGCTCGAAAAGCCTTTTGAGGAAAGAAGAAAGAACCACTATTATTCAACACGATTGAGAGCTGTGGCTTTGGATTTAATGCATCAGGTACAGGTAAATACTCTACGCCACTGGCGAAATGAGAAAGACTCGGAAGATCCGGCGATTGCCAATCTGCAGAATATTATTTTACTAAAAACCATTAATGCCGTGGCTAATGCACTGGGTTCAACCGGATAAAAATTGAAACAACTCAAAAATTGATATTTTAGACTTAAACATGCAAAAAATAATCAGCAAATATTTCGACGAATTCTCAACCATGTCGGAAGCATCGCACAACGCCGTACTCGAAATTGCCAATCGCGAAGGCATTGAGATGAATAAAATTATCGTGGCCACCTCGTTTTGTTTCGACGAATTGAACCATCAGCCTGCGAAAATGAATCTTCCATCGCCACAGGGAACCTTTATCATGGGTGGGTTGGCCGGTTATCCATTTGTTGGCGATATCGGCCTGACGGCATTTGTGGATCATATTCCCGACGAAGGTGCCGCGTTGTTCATTTTTGGATCGCACATCGGCATTTCGCGCTCTGGAGAAGTAGGCAAGATCAAACGAGTTGGGCAGCACCGGCACACCAACACTTGCGGGGCATTGATGATGGTTCAGGAACATATTCTGTCATCAGAAATTCACGAAATTGACCCAGCAGACTATTCTGAATTTCAGCCTGAATTTCTGGCGCTCCGACTGTTGCCAATGGCTAATGAAATAAGGAAAGCAGAGGTTCCGATTCTGAAAACCACACATTTGGTTTACGACCAGATTGAAAACGAAATACTCAAGCTGATCATTAACAACAAAAAGCTTCAGGCTAATTTTCCGGTGTATATTTTGGGCGGAATTGTAATTAATACCGATGAAAGTTTGCCCAATTATTTCTCGCAAAAGGTATTTCGGAGGGTGAGATAAAAAAAATAAAAAGTCATTGGTCATTAGAAAAGTTTGGGAACGATTTTTTCCGAATGACTGATGGCTTTTTTCAATCCTTTTTACTTCTGCCGAGTCGTGGTATAATTTACCAATTCGATCAGTGCAGTTCTCGACTCGCTTTCAGGAAATTCCATAATACCGGAAATGGCTTTTTCGCGGAATTCGTTCATCATTTGCGCAGCATATTCCAGCCCACCTCGGCTAACCACCAAATCGACCAGTTCTTTTACTTTGGCCTGATTCTTATTTTTGCGCTTGATCAGCCTTAAAATCCGGCTGCGTTCACCCGATTCGCAATTATTTAACACATAAAGCAGAGGCAAGGTAATTTTTTTTTCCTTGATGTCGTTTCCTGTAGGTTTGCCCAAAATTCCCTTGCTTTGGTAATCAAAAATGTCATCTTTAATCTGGAAAGCGATACCCACATCTAAACCGATCCCAAACATTTTTTCGACAACCTCATCGTCTTTAGTTACCGAAGCGGCACCAATACCCATACTTGTAGCAATCAGCGAAGCTGTTTTTTTGCGGATAATTTCAAAATAAGTTTCATTATCAATATCCAATTTACGGCTTTTACGCATCTGTAAAATTTCGCCTTCACTCATGTCTTTCACCGCACGCGAAATGAGATGCAAAAAGCGATACTCCTTACGATCGAGCGTATTTAAAAAGCCACGTGCCAGAATGAAATCGCCCACTAAAACCGCGATTTTATTCTTCCAAAGCGCATTGATTGAAAAGCTTCCGCGACGCTCGTATGATTCATCAACAACATCATCATGAAGCAATGTGGCTGTGTGTAGTAATTCGATGGAAGAAGCTGCCAGATAAGTTGTTTCATTAAATTCGCCGCATATTTTCGCAGACAAAAAAACAAACATCGGCCGCATCTGTTTTCCCTTTTTCCGGAGAATGTATTTTATTATAATTTGTAGAAACGGGATATCGCTTTTAATAGCTTCTTTGAAGTAACCCTCGAAACTTTTCAGTTCTTCCTTTATAGGCGATTGTATAATATCCAAAGAGGTCATTCAGGTTTTTTTTGAACAGCTCAAAATTAAAAAATATATTGACTTTATCCTGAAAATCTATTCGTTTGATCAACTTTCAAATTTACATTCGGAATAACCTTAGCTTCACTTATTTGAAAACGTTCTAAACTATACTAAGTTAAAAGAAGGTTTAATTAAAACTTAAATATTCATATATTTGCATCTGTTAAAATTATTATCATGATGAACATTCAGGAAATAGATTCCGACAAGTTGGAGATGGCAGCAAGCATGCTTAAAGCCATTGCCCATCCCGTACGAATCGCAATTTTAAAGCATTTGGAAGGTGGTAAAAAGCTCACTGTTACTGAAATCCACGAACTGCTTGGAATTGAACAATCAACAACTTCCCATCATTTAGGTATACTGAAAGACAAAGGAGTTCTTTGCTCGCGCCGTGAAGGGAAAAACACTTATTATTACCTAAAACACGACATTCTGAGTCAGATTGTCGACTGCCTACAACGATGTACCTGTGAAGAATAGGTTAATCGTTCATCTTACTTTTAAAGATCCGATCTCGTCACAAAGGTCGGATCTTTATTTTTTAATGCCTGTATGCAGATTCAAACAAACAGTTTAGTCCATTATTAAAACTTCTTTCCTAATTTCGACCTCCAGAAATTTACAAAATGGCAAAAATTAGAGTTACCAAGCAATTTGGCTTCGAAATGTCACACGCACTCCTCAACTACGACGGACTTTGCCGTAATATTCACGGCCATTCATACAAATTACAGATCACTGTTGCGGGCGAGCCGATGAAGGCATCAGGAAGCCCCAAAGATGGAATGGTGATCGATTTCAGTATCCTGAAAAAACTCATTCAGCAACACATTGTCAGCCCACTTGATCATTCACTCATGATCAACGAAGATGCTCCAACCGACAAGCTTGATGCTTTGGGACAAATGTACGAACGCCATCACGTGGTGCCGTTTCAGCCAACTTCTGAAAACATGGTTGTTTACATTGCTGAGAAAGTGAAACCGCTTTTGCCTGAACATCTGGAGCTATTCTGCGTTCGGTTATACGAAACAAGCAGTTCGTTTGCAGAATGGTATGCTTCAGACAATTGATTGCAGATTAACGATTAAAGATTACCGATTGAAGAAAGAAAAAAATCGTTAATCTCAAATCGTTGTTCGTTATCGTTAATTTTAAAGAAAATTCAAATCTACATGACAGCACACAACAACACCGATAAACGACTTTTCCTGTTAGATGCCTATGCGTTGATTTACCGTTCGTATTTCGCGTTCATCAAAAATCCGAGATTCAATTCAAAAGGACTGAATACTTCGGCTATGCTAGGGTTTGTGAATATTCTGGAACAATTGCTTCGTGAACAGAAACCCACACACATTGCTGTGGTGTTCGACCTGAATGTTCCTACGTTTCGTCACGAAATGTTCGAAGCTTATAAAGCCAATCGGGAAGTGATGCCTGAAGATCTGCAAAAATCAATACCATACATCCGGAAAATCATTGAAGCATACAACATTCCAATGCTCGATAAAGCCGGTTTTGAAGCCGACGATGTGATTGGTACTTTAGCCATAAAGGCTGAAACCATGGGCTACACCACTTACATGATGACACCCGACAAGGATTATGCACAACTGGTTTCCGAAAATATTTTCATGTACAAACCATCACGCGGAGGCGAAGCTCCTGAAATCTGGGGAATTCCAGAGATTCAGGAAAACTTTCTGGTTGATGAGCCCTGGCAGGTGATTGATGTTCTTGGTTTGATGGGCGATACCGCTGATAATATTCCGGGATGTCCCGGTGTTGGCCCGAAAACCGCTATGAAGCTGATTTCTGAATTCAAATCGGTTGACGGACTTTACCAAAACATTGATTCGCAAAAAGGAAAACTGAAGGAAAACCTGATTGAATTTGAGAAGCAGGTTCGCATGTCGCGCCAGCTCGCCGAAATTATTCTGGATGTTCCGGTTGAGTTTGACGAGGACAAAATTGTCATGGAAGAGCCTAACATTCAGAAATTAAATGAAATATTTACTGAACTGGAATTCCGCCAACTCATTAAAAAACAAGAGGCAAAACCACAAGCAGCTCCCGATACCCTTTTTGAACAGGGAACTTTGTTTGGTTCTCCGATGGCGACTCCGGAAGAAAAACCGGTTGAAGTCAAAAATCTGGAATCGATTGATACCATTCCACATCAGTATTATTTGATTGAAACCGCCGAACAGCGCGCCAGTTTACGCGCAGAGCTTTCGGTGCAAAAAGAATTTTGCTTCGACACCGAAACTACAGGATTGGATACCATGACTGCCGAACTGGTTTGCATGTCGTTTGCCTTCCGCAGCCACGAAGCTTACTGCGTAACTTTGCCCGCCAACCGGCAACAAGCAACCGAAATTGTGCATGAATTCCGACTTGTTTTTGGTGACGAAAAAATTGTGAAAATTGGTCAAAATATTAAATACGATCTTTCGATCCTAAAAAATTACGGACTCGAAATTCGTGGTCCGCTGTTCGATACCATGATTGCGCATTATCTGGTTCAGCCCGAAATGCGCCACAACCTGGATTATTTGTGCGAGCAATACCTCAATTTTCAGAAAATAACCACCGACACGCTGATTGGGGGTAAGGGTTTGTTCCAGAAAACCATGCGCGATGCAAATTTGGAGCAATTACGCGATTACTCGTGCGAAGATGCCGACCTGACCTTGCAGTTGAAATATGCGGTAGAAAAGGATCTGGACAAAAATGGTACACGCCAACTGTTCGACGAAGTTGAAATGCCGTTGATTTATGTGCTTGCCGATATGGAAATTGCCGGTGTAAACTTAAATACTTCGGAATTAAAGATTTACGCTGGAGTTTTGAGCAAGCAGATTATCAATATTGAGGCCGAAATTATTGAAATGGCTGGCGAAAACTTTAATGTTTCTTCGCCAAAGCAGCTTGGAGTCATTCTGTTCGAAAAGCTAAAAATCGATCCGAATGCTAAAATGACCAAAACCAAGCAATATTCAACTGCCGAGGAAACGCTTGAAAAATTAGCGGACAAGCACCCGATTATTGCCAAAATTCTCGACTACCGGGGACTGAAAAAATTGCTTTCAACGTACGTCGAGGCCTTACCATTATTGATTAACCCGAAGACAAAAAAACTACATACGAATTATAATCAGGCAATTGCCGCCACCGGAAGACTGAGTTCGACCAATCCAAACTTGCAGAACATTCCGATTCGTGACGAAAATGGCCGCGAACTTCGCAAAGCATTTATTCCGTCTGACGATCAGCATACTTTTCTTTCTGCTGACTACTCTCAAATTGAATTGCGTATCATGGCAGCTTTGAGTCAGGATAGTCAAATGATCGAAGCTTTCAGTAATAATCAGGATATTCACTCAATCACCGCCTCCAAAATCTACAAAATACCGCTTAGTGAAGTCACTTCGGATATGCGCCGGAAAGCCAAAACTGCCAACTTCGGAATTATTTACGGTATTTCGGCTTTCGGCTTGTCTGCTCGGTTGAACATTCCACGAACCGAAGCCAAACAGCTTATCGACGGCTATTTTGAGAATTTTCCAGATATTAAAAAGTACATGGATTCGAGTATCGAGAATGCCCGAAATAAAGGCTTTGTAGAAACCATTAAAGGTCGGAAACGTTACCTCAACGACATCAATTCGTCGAATGCAGTAGTACGCGGAGTCGCCGAACGAAATGCCATCAATGCGCCCATTCAGGGTTCTGCTGCCGACGTGATCAAAATTGCGATGGTCAATATCTGGAGAGTGATGAACGAACAGAGTCTAAAGTCAAAAATGATTCTTCAGGTGCACGATGAGTTGAACTTCGATGTGTGGAAACCCGAATTGGAGCAGATGAAAGCTATTGTAAAACATGAAATGGAAAACGCTGTAAACATTGGCGTACCGCTGACTGTTGAAATGAACGCAGGCGACAACTGGCTGGATGCCCATTGATGAATTCCAAGTTAAAAAATCCAAATTTCAAGTTAAAAAAGTCATCCAATCAGTCGTTGGTAAATCTGCAACCTAACTATGCAGGAATAAATTGATGAACGAATGATGGAAGTACTTTTTACCGAGGATGAATACAGGGAGGCACTAAAAAGGTTTTTGGAAATTTGCGACACACCAGACAATACTACCGAAGCTGAAGAACTGGAACAATTAATGACCGTCATGGAAATCTACGAACAGGAAAACTGCTCGTAAAAAAGTATTCAGTCGCAGTTTTCAGTTTTAATCAATCCTTCAATTCATTCAGTCCATCAGTAATTTTTGAAAATCTCAGTCACAGCGGCATTATACTTCAATAAACTACTTGATTTTTTAACCAGTTTCATTGCTTTGTGCGGATTCTCAAACGACTCGCTGAAATAAGCCCAAAACTGACTCATCTTCATCACGATATGTCCATCGCCCTGCAACCTTGCAGAATATGCCTCAAACAACTGATCGTGAAATTCCCTCATTTTTATCCGGAGTGCCTTCGGCTCAAAAACTTGACCTTTTAATTGTGCCGCCAGTGCCGGATTTGTCAACAAGCCTCGACCAATCATCCAGCTATTTTGTTCAGGTAAAAGTGTTTGCAATTCCTGAAAATCGGCTGCTGAAAAGATATCGCCGTTATACACCATCGGATGTTTCACCTCAGAAATAGCTTCGACGAAAAGCTGCGGATTGGCTTTTCCATCGTACATTTGGCTGGCGGTACGCGGATGAAAAATAATTTCTTCCAGCGAAAACTGATTCAATACACCAAAAATAGCTTTGGCATCCTGATCATTTTTCATTCCGGCACGCATTTTTACCGAAAATTTCGCCTGAAAACCCTTTGCGTAAAGTTGCTGAAGTATTTCACTTAAGGCTTCAGGCTTTTCGAGCCAAGCCGCTCCCCTGCCCTTGTTTGTTGCCATCGGATAAGGACAACCCAGATTCAGGTTAATTTCCGCGTATCCGTAGTCAATCAGAATGCTAATCAAATCGAATAGTTCAGCCTGATCGGAAAATAAAACCTGCGGAACAACAGGCAACGACACATTATTTTCGGGGAACACTTCGCGCAATTGCGATTTTTTTATTTCACGTCCCTTGCCATACGACAGGTAAGGAATAAAATACTTATCAATTCCGCCAAACGATTCTGCTAAAGCCTTTCTAAAGTCAAAATCGGTTGCTCCCTGAAGTGGAGCCTGATATATTTTTATTGCATTTTGTGACATGGTCATTAAATTTAATTATTAAGCCAAACGTAGTGGCAGAATAAAGGTGATTAATCATTACTTTTGCGCCCACAAACTTATACAATTGGCAATCGGTATGCAATCTATTCAATTCAAATCAGACACTATAAACTCAAACCTGACTTTGAATCCGGCTAATTTAAGTGACCAAACGATTCAAACCGACTCTGTAAAGCCGACACTCAGCCTACTTGATCCTTCTTTTAGTGACTCATTAAGTGTTAATTACATTGCGCCAGATAGTGTGATCTGCTTTGGATTCAGGCCAGAATGGTCGCAGTTTCACAAAGCATACATCCCCAAATTTAATTACCAAAAAGACCTTGTCAGACCACTTCCTTATGATTCGCTTCATACTGTATTGAAGGGTGTTGAAGTTGTTTTTGCAGGGAAAAAAGTAACCCGAACAAATCCCGATTGGCTGATTGGCCTTTTGGTTATGATGTTTCTGCTGTTTGCCACAGTCAAGCTAATTTTCAATAAGTATTTGAGTCAGTTGATTCAGTCAACGATTAACTATTCAACCTTTTCCAGAACTTTCCGTGAGCGGTATTTTAACCTGTTTCACGCGTCATTCAGGCTCGACGTAATTTTTAACATGACCCTGGCACTTTTTGCCTATCAATTTTTATCGCTTTATAAAATCAACCTTGGATTTACGAAATCTTATTACGTTTATCTGGCTTGTCTGGGAATCGTAATGGGCTATTTCACTGCAAAAAGAATCATTTACTACATTATAGGAATTCTTACCGAAAGCAAACAGGAGATTCAGGAATACTTATTCAGCATAACCGTTTTTAATCGCGTTCTGGGATTATTTTTACTTCCTGTTTCAGCAATAATAGCCTTTATACCGCTATCACAGGTAGAACCGCTTTTGTTCGCAGGCATGGGAATCATTATCATTTCCTATTTAATGTCGTTGATTAGAGGTGCAAAAATTTTCCTGAAAAAACAATTTTCAATTTCATATTTGATTTTATACCTTTGTACCCTTGAATTTTTACCGTTATTTCTGATCTATAATTTATTATTGATTTAACGTAGTGAAGAATTAATATAAAAACAATTACCTTGAAGATCAAGAGAATTTTAGTTTCGCAGCCCAAACCTGAAACTGCCAAATCGCCTTATTTTGATCTGGCTGAAAAAAATAACATTCAGGTTGATTTCCGACCTTTCATACAAGTTGAAGGCGTATCAGCTAAAGAGTTCAGACAGACAAGAGTTCAGATATTGGATCATGGCGCGGTTATTTTCACCAGCCGTACTGCTATCGATCATTTTTTCAGAATCAGTACTGAACTGCGTCTGGCCATTCCTGATACCATGAAGTACTTCTGTATTTCCGAAGCTACTGCGTTTTATCTTCAGAAATACATCGTTTACCGCAAACGAAAGATATTTTATGGCGCAGGTAAGTTTTCGGACTTGATTGATGTGATGAAGAAGCACAAAGAAGAAAAATTTCTTTTGCCATTGTCGCAAGTTGGTCAGCCCGAGATTACATCTCTGATTGACAAAGCCGGATACTCTTATACCAAGGCCATTATTTACCAGACAGTTAGCAGCGATTTATCTGACCTGAAAGAAGTTAATTACGACATTCTTGTATTCTTCAGTCCATCCGGAATTCAGTCGCTGATTCAGAATTTCCCTGGTTTTGCACAGGATGAAACCAAGATTGCCTGTTTCGGACCGGCAACTGCAAAAGCTGTTCATGAAGCCGGGTTAAGACTCGACATTGAAGCCCCAACTGCCGAAGCCCCTTCGATGACCATGGCGTTGGAGCAGTTCATTAAAAAACATAACAAAGGACAATAACTAAAACAACGCAATACAACAAAAAAGGGGAAAATTGATTTCCCCTTTTTTGTTGTATTTTAGTCAGATGGAAGGATTCACGCTTAAGAAAGAAGAAAGGCTTTGCAGCCAAAAGATAATCGGGGAAATGTTTTCCTCCGGGGAATCCTTTTTGGCGTATCCACTCAAAGTGGTATTCCTGAAAGCAGACCCGACACAAGACTTCCCCGCACAAGCAGCATTCACAGTCTCGAAACGGAATTTTAAGCGTGCTGTAAAACGAAATCTCCTGAAACGGCACATGCGCGAAGCTTACCGACTAAACAAACCTGGCTTTTACGACGAATTAGCTGCCAAAGAACTCCATATTGCGGTAATGTTTGTTTTTATTGGCAAAGACATGATCGAATTCCCCATCATCGA
>JBBQXI010000110.1:0-10448 GCA_038209805.1 Bacteroidales bacterium
ACTGCAATGAGCAGCAATATCCTTGTAGAAGCAGCTGATGAGTCACCGACTGATCTTAACGCATACAAATATTCCACCCGATTCATTGAAGACGGAAGTTATATCAGGTTAGATAATGCAACGTTGGGATACAATTTCCAGAATTTCAGCAAACAAATCAAGAATTTGCGTATCTATTCTTCTGTAACCAACTTATTTGTAATTACCAAATACAAAGGAATTGATCCTGAAGTGGAACAAGGCGGGATAGCACCCGGAATTGATTCAAACAATTTCTACCCAAAAACACGTTCGGTGTTAATTGGTTTAAAGGTGGTATTCTAAGAATAATATTTAAAAGTAAAATCACATGAAACAGATATTTAAAAAAATAAGCTTGCCAATCCTATTTGTTGGATTAATGTGGTCGTGCCATGATATTGATGTGCCGATTACCACACAGCTGACACCTGATGTTTTTCCTCAAAATTCCTCACAATTTACTCAGGCTTCTGGCCCGGCCTATGCCGCATTGAGAGGAAATTTCTCTTTAGACTACTTTTTCATGCAAACCTTAAGTACTGACGAAGCTATTCTTCCGGCAAGAGGTGGAAACTGGTATGATAATCAGAATTACAGATTATTGCACTATCACACATGGACAAAAGACCATCCCTGGACGAACAGTTGCTGGTCATGGTTAGAGAGAACTGTTGGAACAACCAATCAGGCAATTTCTATTCTTGATCAAACTATGCCTAAAGGCACTGATAAGTCAACCATGTTGTCAGAATTGAAAACAGTAAGAGCGTTTACTTATTTCATGCTGATGGATTTATATGGGAACGTTCCGCTCGATACTGTGTATGGCGATTTTACAGCCCATGCTAAAGTTGACCGGAAAGTTGTTTTTAACTTCATCGAATCTGAATTAAAGAAAGCTTTGCCAAATTTGAGCGCCGTTTCAGGAATAACTACCTATGGCCGTCCAAACAAATGGACAGCTCAGGCATTGCTTGCTAAAATGTACCTGAATGCTGAATATTATACCGGAACTAAACGTTACGACGAATGTATTACTGCCTGCGACCAGGTAATCAATTCTGGTTTATACAGTATCGAACCACGTGCTTCGTATTTGAAAATGTTCTATCCGGATAATGGTCCACAGATGAAGGAATTCATTTTTGCAATACCTTACGATCCATCGGCAGTTGCACTGTCTGGAACAAATGGTATGATGTACCATTCTCGCTATGATGTGCCTCGTTCGGAGAAAGCAAAATTTAGTCTTTCATTTTCTCCAAGTGCGCCTGAAAGTACTTTACCTGAGTTCTATGCCAATTTCAACGATGCAGGAGATATTCGTAACGGACAGTGGCTTACCGGACTGCAATTTATGGATGACGGTGTGACTCCCGTAAAAGTCTCTACAACCAAAAAAGGATACGACCAATTTTATACCGGAGCCGATGGTGGCGCTGCTTACACTTATCAGGTTGAGCTAACACCGGATATTACTTTGCGTCAGGATGCCAGCCTTTTTGATTGTGGAAATGATGAAATTGCATGGAATATGGGATACCGTAACATCAAATTCTTTCCCGACAAAACATCGACAAGCCGTAACCAGAACAATGACGTGCCTGTTTTCCGCTATTCAGACGTTATTTTGATGAAAGCTGAAGCTATTTTGAGAGGTGGAAACCCAACGCTTGGCCAAACTGCCTTATCTCTGGTTAACATGGTTCGCAATAACCGTACGACAACTGCAGCCTGGACCAGCGTGACTCTGGAAGATTTGTTTGTTGAACGAAGCAGAGAGTTTGCTTACGAAACATGGCACCGTAACGATATGATCCGTTTCGGAAAATTTGAAGGTAAATGGGGATTCAAAACCAATACCGATGCCTATCATCGTATTTTCCCAATACCAACAGGTGCATTGGTTCTAAATCCTTCGCTTACACAAAACGAAGGTTACTAATTTGTGGTAATTAACGTGTAACATACTTTAATTTGCTATTGATATAAAGGAGAGGAAGGGTCAAATCTTCTTCTCCTTTATTGTTAGTTTGAAGGAATAATATCATGATTGATGAATTATTTACAATTATTCATGTATTTTAAGTCTATTAAATCCTAAACCGGTAATAAACTGGCAATGAGAAAAATTACAAATCTTTTGGCTGTCGTAATTTTGTTAATGGTTCAGCCAGTATCGCTAAAGGCGCAATTCTACCAGCATGTCGATCCCATGATTGGATCGGAAGGCGATGGCAATGTGTTCATTGGCCCATCGTGTCCGTTTGGTATGGTTAAACCCGGTCCTGATAATTTGGTGAGTTCCAATAGCGGTTACTCGCCCGATCAGTCCAAAACCATTTATGGCTTTAGCCAGGTACATGTGAGCGGAACCGGCGGTGGCCCCAAATATGGCAATGTTTCGGTAATGCCTTTCTCTGGAAATTTTGAATCGATTAATCAGGAATCATTGCGCGATAAGGAGAAATCAGAATTGGGCTATTACAGTGTTTTGCTCCGGAAATGGGACATCAAAACCGAAATTACGACCTCGCCCAAGGTGGCTTTTTACCGGTTTTCATTCAAACCTGAAAATAAAAAAGCAGTTAAAATTGATTTGGGTAAATTTCTGGGCGAAACATCCATACCCGATGGCCGCGAAGCGCAGCAATTCGTGAGTTCCGAAGTTGAAATAGTATCCGATACCGAAGTTCGCGGATACACGCGCATTCGCGGGGGCTGGAACAACGGAAGCGCCTACACCGTCTATTTTTCAGCGGTTTTTGATCAACCATTCAATAACTTCTCGACATGGAAAAACAACCAACTTTTTCCGAATCAGAAATTGCAAGTCGATGCCGGACAAAAAACCGGAGCTATGCTGTTTTTTGATGGCACAGATAAAAATACCATCCGGATGAAAATCGGGATTTCCTTTATCAGTAGCCAGAAAGCGAAGGAGAATATAAGTTCAGAAGTTCCGCATTGGGATTTTGAAAAAACGCTTGCCGAAACTCAGGAGAAATGGGAAAACATCCTGAAAAAAGTGGAGATTGACAAGGATGCAAATCCTGATCAGAAAACGATGTTTTACACCGCTCTTTATCACACCATGCTGATGCCTGTTGACCGCACTGGCGAAAATCCACTTTGGGAAAATAACTCGCCTTATTACGACGATTTCTATGCCATTTGGGATACCTATCGCTCTTCCAGTCCGTTGATCACCTTGATTTCTCCATCTCGCGAAGTAGATATTGTCAATGCGATGCTTCAGATCTACAAACGCGACGGTTACCTGCCCGACGCCCGAAGTGGCAATTGCAATGGACGCACTCAGGGAGGTTCAAATGCTGAAGTGGTGATTGCAGATGCTTTTACCAAAGGCTTGAAAGGAATTAATTACAATCTGGCACTCGAAGCCATGCTGAAAGATGCGATGCTTCCACCAGGTGGAAACGAAGAAAAAGAGGGTCGTGGTGGATTGACTGATTACAATCGTCTGGGCTATGTTTCGAATAATTTCGTGCGTGCCGGTAACCGTACGTTGGAATATGCCTACGATGATTTCTGTTTGGCAACGGTAGCCTATGGAATCAAGCGTCACGGTGAAGGACTGCGTTTTTTGAAACAATCCGACAATTGGAAAAACCTGTGGCGCGACATCGAAGATAACGGTTCGCGAGGGTTTATCATGCCAAAGGATGCAGGCGGAAACTGGATCGACAGTATCCAGTGCAACGAAAGCAATGGACGGATCAATTACATCAAATATTCTCCATTGGCGCAAGATTGGCCGATCTGTGTTTGCTGGTGGTGTGGCTTTTTCTACGAAGCCAGTTCCTGGGAATATTCACTTTCAATTCCGCACGATGTGGCCATGCTCATCCAAAAATCGGGAGGAAAAGAAGCTTTTCTGAAGCGACTGAATATCTTTTTCGACCGTAGCTTTTACAATGTGGGCAACGAACCTTCATTCCTCAGTCCGAACCTGTATCACTGGATTGGCCGTCCCGACTTAAGCAGCGACCGAATTCACCAAATCATCAATACATATTACAATAGCACACACAGCGGCATACCGGGTAACGACGATTCCGGCGCCATGTCGTCGTGGCTGGCTTTTCACATGATGGGACTTTACCCCAATGCCGGACAATCGTATTACCTGATCAACACGCCATATTTCAAGCAAACGGTAATTCATCAGGAAAACGGAAAAGATTTCACGGTTATGGCTAGGAACCTTTCCGAAAAGAATAAATACATCGTGTCGGCAACCTTAAATGGGAAGCCACTCAGCAAATCATGGATCGAGCATCAGGATATTGTTGACGGAGGAGGCTTGATTCTGGAAATGGGCGAATCACCCTCAACAACTTGGGGGGCGGCAAATTTACCACCGTCTAAATCGGATAATTCAAAGATCCCGATGTCCGTTCACTAAAGTGAACGGCAAAAGAGAATGCTCTGATCAGCTAATTCGCTTGTTCGAAGCGCTATCTTTTGCTGTCTGGCTTTAGCCGAGAGACATGCAGATCAAAAGAAAACTGGACTCTAAACAAGATAGTTATGAAGATTATTACCAAAATCATTTTGCTGTGTGGAATTTTGTTTCTGGTTGGATTTCCCAATAGAAGTTGGGCAAAAGCTAAACATCCGGCACCACAAACATTAATCCAGCGCATCTTGCCTGATTACGCTTCTCGTTTTATTGTTGAAATTGTGCCTTCTGATAGTTTGGATTGGTTCGAACTTTCCTCCAAAGGCGATCAAATAGTGTTGAGGGGAAACAATGGAGTGTCTGTTGCATCTGCCTTGTATTATTACCTCACCGAGTTTGCTCATTGCCAGATTACCTGGAATGGCACAAACCTGAAACTTCCGGCGAAACTGCCGTTGGTATCAACACCAATACATAAAAAAACGCCTTACGAATACCGCTATTACCTGAACTATTGCACCTTCAACTACAGCATGAGTTGGTGGAACTGGGACCGCTGGGAAAAAGAAATCGACTGGATGGCTCTGCACGGAATCAACATGCCGCTGGCTATTACCGGCGAAGAATATATCTGGGACGAAGTTTACCGTTCGTATGGTTTTGCCGATGCCGATCTGGACTCGTTTTTCAGCGGGCCAGCATATTTTTCGTGGTTCTGGATGGGAAACCTCGACGGATGGGGCGGCCCATTGCCCAAAAGCTGGAAAAAAAGCCACCGCGATTTGCAAATTCAAATTGTGAATCGCGAACGCGAACTGGGCATGAAACCCGTGCTACCCGCATTTACCGGGCATGTTCCGGCCTCGTTTAAAAAGTTTTTTCCAGCAGCCAAACTGAAGCAAACCAACTGGGGAAACGATTTTGGCGATACCTACATTTTAGATGCCAATGATCCGCTGTTTGCCGAAATTGGAAAGAAATTTCTGGAAATGCAGTCGAAAATATACGGAACCAACCACCTGTATTCGGCTGATACGTTCAATGAAAATACACCGCCGTCTGATGATCCCAAATACTTGTCGGATTTAAGCCGCAATGTCTTCGATGGAATGAAGGCTGCCGATCCCGATGCCATTTGGGTGATGCAAGGTTGGCTGTTTTTTAGTCACCGCGACTTTTGGAAAGCCCCGCAAATAAAAGGTTTGCTCGAAGCCGTTCCAAACGACCGGATGATTATTCTGGATTTGGCCGCTGAAATTGAACCAGTTTGGAAACGCACTGAGGCTTTTTATGACAAGCAATGGATTTGGAATATGCTGCATAATTTTGGTGGAAACATAAGTATGTTTGGCCATATCGAAACCGTTGCAACCCAGCCCGCAGCAGCTCTTAACGATCCGGCTTCAGGAAAATTGAAGGGCATTGGTTTAACCATGGAAGGAATTGAGCAGAATCCGGTTTTGTACGAACTAATGACCGACAATACCTGGCGAAATACGCCAATTGAGCTGAACGAATGGCTTAAAAAGTACATGCGGAACCGGTACGGGAAAACCAATGACAACCTGATAAAAGCATGGGACATATTGGTAAAAACGGTTTACAACGGTAACACTATTCGTGATGGCGCTGAATCGATCATTGTTTCGCGGCCAACTTTCGAAGGTTTCCGTAGATGGGCACGAACGAAGCTTAATTATGCTCCTGAAGACCTGCTTCCGGCATGGGAAATTTTCGTGAAAGCCATTCCTGAATGTGGGAAATCTGATGGTTTTCAGTACGATCTCGTTGATATTACCCGTCAGGTGCTGGCCAATTATGCCTTGCCACTTCAGCCGGAAATGGCAAAGGCCTACCAGAACAAAGATCGCGCAGCTTTCGACAAGTACAGCACCGAATTCATTGAACTAATTGACGATATGGATAGGCTGTTGGCGACGCGCCGCGATTTCTTATTGGGAACCTGGATTGCAGATGCACGAAGCTGTGGAACAACAGAAAGCGAAAAGTCTCTTTATGAAGGGAATGCGCGCGATTTGATCACCCTTTGGGGCGATTCTAATAACCGACTTTTCGAATACTCCTGCCGCCAGTGGAGCGGACTGTTCAGCGATTTTTATAAACCGCGCTGGGAACTGTTTTTTAGCGATGTGAAAGCTAGTTGGGGCAGTTTTGATCAGGCTGGGTTTGATGAAAAGATTAAAAAATGGGAGTGGAATTGGGTAAATGCACGGAAAGACTATCCAATATATCCTCAAGGCAGTGCAACTTCAATTGCCAAAGAAATGTATCAGAAATACAATATAAAGATTGTGCCGTTAACTCAAAAAATGACTCCAATTAAATACGATTACTGATATGGAAAAAGCTATTCAAAATAAACCGGAGCGATTTCTTTCGCTGGATGTGTTCCGTGGATTAACCATTGCATTGATGATTGTGGTCAATACTCCCGGAACTGGTGCCGATTTATATCCTTATCTGGTTCACGCCAAATGGTTCGGATTTACGCTGGCCGACCTCGTGTTTCCGTCATTTCTGTTTGCCATGGGAAATGCCATGAGTTTTTCGATGGGGAGAATGAAGCAGGCTCCCGTCGGTGAAGTCTGGCAGAAAATTATCAAACGCACAGTCATCATTTTTTTGTTGGGCTACCTCATGTATTGGTTCCCTTTCTTCAAAATCGGAGCTGATGGTAGTTGGATGCTGAAACCCTTTGCCGAAACCCGCGTGATGGGCGTTTTGCAGCGCATTGCTCTGTGTTATTTTTTTGCATCAGTCATCTTTTACTATTTATCGGAGAAAGCAGCATTGATTATTTCCGCCGGTCTCATGCTTGGCTACTGGGGAATTTTATACCTGTTCGGTCAATCTGGAGGCGAGTTGGAAATGGCAACCAATGCGGGTTCGAAATTTGATTTGGCTGTGCTGGGTATTGGTCACATATACAAAAAAGACGCTATTCCGTTCGATCCTGAAGGGATTTTAAGTACGCTGCCAGCTATTGTAAATGTAATTGGTGGTTATTTGGCTGGAATTTTTATCCGGAAAAAGGGAAAGTCGTTCGAAGGAATTGCCAAACTGCTAATGGTTGGATTTTTGTTGTTTGCTGTGGCTGAATGGTGGAACTTGATTTTCCCGATTTCCAAAAAACTTTGGACCAGTCCGTTTGTGCTTTTAACCGTTGGACTTGACCTGTCGATCATGGCTATTTTGATTTATGCCATTGAACTGCAAAAGGTGAAAGTGGGAGTTAAATTCTTCGATGTCTTCGGAAAAAATCCGCTGTTTATTTACCTGTTTTCCGAACTCTTTTATGTGGTTCTTCGCCTTATTCCTGTCGGCTCCGGAATGGATATTTTTCAGTGGGTAAGCGAACGGATATTTCAAGCGATTTTCCCCGGTGCATTTGGCGCTTTGGCAACAGCAGTCGCATTCACACTGCTGTGTTGGTCGCTGGGCTGGTGGCTCGATAAAAAGCGGATATATATTAAAATCTAAGAAAGTACTTTCTCTGCCCCTTCACTGAAGTGAACGGCAAAGGATACCTTTAGTTCTGATTAGCAGTTCTGCTGAATTGAAATGCAGCTATCCTTTGCCGTTGGTTAAAACCGACGGACATCAAACAAGAATATTTAAAAATTTCACAAAATGAACATCAAGCGAATAAATAGAAAATTTCTCTTACTTCTGATTCTTTTGCCAATGTTTGGTTTCAGCCAGCAAAAACAAATCAACATCGTCGATTTAGGCGCCAAAGGCGATGGGCAAACCGACAATACTCTGATTATTCAGAAAGCCATTGACGAAGCCTCGGCTAGCGGTAACGGAAAAGTAATCGTTCCGGCTGGTACTTTCCTGACCGGTGTAATTCACATCAAATCGAATGTCGAGATAAACCTCGCAGAAAATGCTTTTTGGCTGGGTAGTGCGAAACGGATTGATTACGGGGTAAAAGATGCTTCGCCATTGATTGTTGCCAAAGGTCAGCATAACTTTTCAATTACCGGGAAAGGGGTGATCGATGGGAATGGCAAAGAGCTGATCAAAGATATTTACGTGATGTTAAATGCGGGAACACTGGATGATTCAGAATGGAAAACATACAATCCGTGGCACCAGATGCGTCCTGAGGAACGCAACCGGCCCAAGATTATTCTGTTCCAGAATTGCGACTCTATTCAGGTGAAAGGGATTACCATTAAAAACGGGCTGATGTGGGTTCAGGATTACCGTAGTTGCAGCAATGTAACCATCGACAGCATTAAAGTTCGGAGTACAACTTTCCTCAATAACGACGGAATTGACATTACCGACAGCAAAAACGTACGCATAACCAATTGCGACATCGATTGTGCCGACGACGGTATTTGCCTGAAATCGTCGCTTCGGAACGAATGTTGCGAGAATGTGTATGTGGCCAATTGCCGGGTTCGTTCGAGTGCCAGCGCGTTGAAATTGGGTACAGCTTCGTGGGGCGGGTTCAGGAACATTACCATTCGCGATATTACTGTTTACGATACTTATCGCTCGGCCATTGCTATTGAGGCCGTTGACGGCGGTATCTTGGAAGATGTGAATGTGCAGAATATTACTGCCACTAATACCGGTAACGCCATTTTTATCCGACTTGGTCATCGGAATAAAGATGATGTCATCAGCCAATTGCGTCGGGTACATATTGCCAATGTGAAGGTTGAAATCCCGGCAACCAAGCCAGACAAAGGCTATCCGGAGGAAGGCCCGCTCGTATATTTTCCCCACAATGTATTTCCATCGTCGATTTCTGGATTTGCCGGACATCCGGTTGAGGATGTTACTTTAGAAAACATTGAGGTCATTTATGATGGCGGTGGAAGCGTGCAAGTTGCCAGTCTACCCATTGACTCGCTTTCAAAAATTCCGGAGCAAATTGCCGAATATCCTGAATTTTCCATGTTCGGTGAATTGCCTGCCTGGTCTTTTTATGTTCGCCATGTTGACGGTCTGCAACTGAAAAATATATCGGTAAGAGCCAAAAACAAGGATTACAGGCCAGCCTGTGTTTTTGATGATGTGGTAGGTTTGGAGATGGAAAAAATCAAAATCGAAGAAAACGATTCCAATCCGCAAATTATTATGAAGGGAGTGGAGAAAAAAACAATAGATGTTGATAAAAGCCTGATCAAATTGGTTCAATAAGAACTAATGTTGAGTTAACGAACTTGTTTCGGCATCTCTAAATTAGATGAGACCCCGAAATAAATTCGGCATGACTTGACTTGACAAAGCAAGTTAATGTAACATTAGTCTCAGGAAAGATTGAGCTTGCTTTTCAACTGACTTTGAGTAAAATCTTTTTCGTGGTGTATGAAAAGGGCAAAGTGATTTGAATTTAACGATTTCAAACGTTGCCCTTTTCCTTCTTCTGAAAAAATCGGTAGCTTGCCACAACATTCAAGGAAATTAACTGATGAGATAACGAAATCAGGCAAAAAAGGAGATTGAAAAATGAAAAACACTATAAATTGGGGAATACTCAGCACCGCAAAAATTGGCCGCGAAAAAGTAATTCCAGGGATACAAAAAGCATCGAATTGCAACGTTGTTGCTATTGCTTCAAGAAATCTGAAACACGCAAAAGAAACAGCAAATCTGTTAGGAATTAAAACGGCTTATGGCTCTTACGAAGAATTGCTGAACGACACAACGGTTGATGCCGTTTATATTCCGCTGCCCAATAACCTGCATGTGGAATGGGCCATCAAAGCCATTCAAGCTGGCAAACATGTGCTTTGCGAAAAGCCAATTGGCATTTCATCAGCCGAGGCTTTGAAATTGCAGCATGAAGCCTTGAAGTATCCTCATTTGAAAGTGATGGAAGCATTTATGTATCGGTTTCATCCGCAGTGGTTAATGGTGAAATCTAAAATTGCGGATGGTATTGTAGGCGAAATAAAAGTGGTTCAATCGTATCCACCCCACCGCCACCAGCTATATTGATTGATTTTGTTATTCTATT
>JBBQXI010000111.1:0-10436 GCA_038209805.1 Bacteroidales bacterium
ATCAGTTCCTGCTCCTGAAATGTAGCAGAAGGTCATTCCCGGATTAAGGGAGGCCAATGTTTTGGCAAAATTCAGGGTCAAGGTGTAGGTCAAACGCGTATATTCATCTTCATTTTTACCCAGGGCGGTAACGCCAAGTGAGAAATAGCAGGCATTGTAGCCTTTTAAACTGTCGCTGATTGATGAAAAATCCAGAAAGTCATCGTGAATAATTTCAGTTAATTTTGGATTTGAATAACCGCAAGACTTACGGGTTATCACCAACACCTTTTCCACTTCAGGATGATTCAGGCATTCATAAAGGACACCTTCACCAATCATTCCGGTGGCGCCTGTTATAATGATTTTTAGTTTATTCATTGCTTTCAGTTCAAATTTATTTCTTTTATTAATGGAGACGTAAATGACAGGCTTATATTTTAGTTGTTGGCATAATATTTGAAAACTATGTCGAAATTTTCAGCCATGAAACAAATCTCGATAATACTGTTTTGTCTTAGTACTATTGTACTTACCAACTGTTCTGCACCAAAAAATATATTAAGGTTAAAACCTCAATCCGAAAAAACAAGTTGGTTTTACGGTCAGGAATATACGGGCGACTCGGTATTTGGTATTATTGCCAAAGTAGCCTTTGATGAAGTGGATCAACCTTGGTATAAGTTCGATGTTGAAATCACAAATCGATCGAATATGGACTATTTGGTAGATCCTGCGCAAATTTTCATGGTACCTATGAACGGGAAAAACGAATCGTTGAATGGAGATACAATTTTTGCGGTCGATCCTGAATCGAAAATCATGGAACTTGACAGAAGTCTGTCCATTAATTCATCTCACCAAAAGAATGCCCTTGGATTGAGTCTTCTGGCCGCGGGCATCGACATAGCAACAGGAATAGCAGTTATGAGCGACGACAATCCCAAAAATGACAATCTACGGACGGATTTACTGCCACTAGCCATTGCCTCAGGGGCTGACAACAAATTTGAAGCTCTTGATCTGAATGAACTTCGTGATACATGGAAGTCGACCACTTTACGAAAAACTACGCTTGAAAAAGGCTTTGCGATACATGGAAAAGTATTGATTCCGGTTTCTCCGAATGCGTCCTATATTCAGTTGAATATACCTGTTGATAATGACCTGATCCGCATTAATTTTATGCAGGTGAAATTTATTCCTTAGTTCTGCAAAGCAAGTCAGGGCTTCACTTCGAGCGAAACCCTGATTATCTGTTCACAAAATTCTACAGTATCTTATTTTTCCTGAGGTTTCAGGTGTTTGTCAAGGAAAGCTAACATCGAACGGTAAAAATCGAAACGGTTTTCTTCGTTATGAAATCCATGTCCTTCATTATCTTTCACCATATATTCTACCGCAATACCTTTATCTTTCAATGCCTTAACAATCTGATCCGATTCGTCAACATTTACGCGGGGATCGTTTTTACCCTGCGCTACAAAAAGTGGAGCCTTAATCTTATCGACTAAAAATACAGGCGACACTTCGGCTAACATTAAGCTATCTGATTTTGGGTTGCCCACCATCTCGTAAAACATGTCGAGCATAGGTTTCCAATATGGTGGAATGGTTTTCATAAAAGTAAACATATTCGAAACGCCAACATAATCAACACCGGCAGCATACAAATCAGGAGTTAAAGTTAACCCGGCCAACGTGGCATACCCGCCATAACTACCGCCATAAATCCCGACACGTTTCGGATCGGCAATTCCCTGATCAACCAACCATTTTACACCGTCGGAAATATCATCCTGCATGGTTCTGCCCCATTGTTTAAACGATGACTGCCAAAAAGCCTTACCAAATCCGGTTGAACCACGGTAATTCATTTGCAAAACAGCATAGCCATTGTTGGCCAAAAACTGTACTTCGGAATTGAATCCCCAATAATCGCGAGCCCATGGACCTCCATGAGGATTAATAACCACCGGAAGATTTTTAGCCTCGTAGCCTTTTGGCAAAGTCAGATAACCCTGAATGGTAAGACCATCGCGTGATTGGTATGAAATTGGTTTCATATCGCAAAGATCATTCTCTTTAAGCCATGGTGTCAATTCGGCCAACTTGGTCAATTCGCCTGAAGTTTTATCGTATAAATAATAAGCGCCACGACTTTTATCGCTGTATGTCCGAATCATAAATTTGTCTTCAGCTTTATTGTTACTTCCAACTGAAATCTGGTATCCAGGCAATTTATCCTGAAGCTTTTTCTTCATAGCTTCAGCATCAGCATCAAAAAAATGCTCCTTTTCAAGATCAGTTGTCCAGGTAACCGATAATAGTTTTTTATCTTTTCTGGAATAATCAACGCCTTCAATATCGGCTTCCTGTGTTTCAAACAAAACATCCTTTTCTTTTCCGGTAGCAGGGTCGAAAGTTACCAGAGCAGTTTTATCACGACCAAGATTTGAACCCGAGATCAGCATTTTATTATCGAACGTAAACAAATAGGGCGACATGGTTTCTTTAAAACTGGTCGTAAGAACGGGCTTAAACGTTTCTTGTTCATTTTCACGATATAGAATGGTAGTATTCACTCCATCAGAAGTCGTAGCCAAGCGGAGTTTACCATCATGGTCAGTCATCCAGCCAACAATATTTCCTGGATTTTCAGCCAACTGGGTCATTTCGCCAGTGCTTACATTTAGCCGGAAAGGATCAAAAACCTGAGGATTGCGTTTATTTAAGCCAACAATGATTTCGCCATCTACATCTTTCAGGTCATCAATTAATTCAGTACGGACTTTATCGAATACGGTCAGTCCTTTCAGTTCAGACCCATCAGTATTTACACCATATAACTGAAAATTTTCATCTCCACCGGTATCTTTCAAAAATAGAATACGATTATTCCCTTTCCAAAGATAACCTGCAATGTCGCGGGCCGTTTCAGAAGTTACACGGACAGCCGAATCGGCACCAACCTTTTGTACAAAAATATTAAGGCGCTTTTCGTAAGGAGCCAAATACGAAAAATACTCGCCGTTAGGCGAAAGCCTGAATGCGGTTTTCTCCGGATTACGAAAAAAATCTTCCATAGCAATCTTTGGAGCTTTTTCAACTGCCGGCTTGCAAGCTACAAAAGCAAGAACCGCTAAAACAACAATAAATAACCTGTTCATAAAGCGTGTTTTTAGTTTATAAATAGTTTTTCTGAACACTTAATTATTACAATTCGCTACAAGTTAATCATTTCTATTGAAAACACAACATAAAATAATCAGTTCCATAGTTGTTTTAGAATATGAATAACTACATGTTTCAGCAAAAATTAATTGAAGGAAATGAATTAACTTTATTCGAAAACATTTTAAGGGCTACATAGTTTACTTGCTTAAAGAATAATCATTGTGCCAGTAAAACCTAAAATACCAGTTACAATTGTTACCGGCTTTCTTGGATCGGGAAAGACAACCTTCATCAATAACCTGTTGTTACAGAATTATGATGTTAAAATCGGGTTGATCGAAAATGAATTCGGAGATGTTTCGATTGACTCTAAATTAATTGCCAACTACCAACCGGAAAATATGATTGAGTTGAATAACGGATGTATTTGCTGTAGTATTTTCAACGAATTTTCAGTCGCCCTTCAGGAGCTGGTTAAAAAAAATGCTCATCTGGAACAACTGATCATTGAAACTACTGGCATTGCTGATCCCGGGCCAATCATTGAACCGTTTTTTCAAGACCCTGATCTTCAACGCTTATTTGAATTAAGCGGAACAATCTGCCTGGTTGATTCGGTTAATTTTCAGGAAGAGATTGGAAATTTTGAACAGCAAAAGCAAATTATGCTTAGCGACTTAATTATTTTGAATAAGGTGAGTGACGCTGATGAAACGAAACTCGCGTATATTAGAAAGAAGATTTCAGCCCTTAACCGGACGGCACAACTGGTAGAAACGAATTTTGCATTTCTGGATTCAGCTCATTTGTATATGCTTCAACCTCAGATGCAGGATGAGTTTATAAAAAAACTTCGCAAGCCATTCTATAGCGAACCTGAGTTCTCTGACTTCCATAGCTTTACCATTCGGTTTGGCGGATACATCAACGAAACGAGGTTTCGCGAATGGTTCAAATATTTTGCTTCCATCTATCGAAAACAGATTTTCAGAATAAAAGGAATGGTAAATTTCGAAAACAATCCATTGACAGGAATCGTCCAATCGGTAGGTGGAATGACCAATATTTCGGAAGGTTCGGTGGCAAATCCTTACGAACCACTTGAAAATGTGATTGTATTTATTGGCAAGGGGATCAGTAAATTCGAGATTGAGAAGATGTTTCAGCAATATTTACTTCAGGAAAACTAACCACAAAGGCAGACTTATCAAAGCCAATAAAGTGCTCAACACAGCCACTCTTGATGCAAACTCGGCATCAAGGTTGTATTTCACACAAAGCGCATAAGGTGTCAGTCCAAGTGGCATTGCTGATTCGAGAACCCACGATCGGCTTACTTTTTGATCAACAAAATTTCCGGAAATAAGTAAAAATAGGTAAGGCAATACCAAAAGGATTACCAAACTGAATATCGAAACCGGAATCCAATCCCTAAATTTTCCAATAGGTTGTTTACCTATGAACAGACCCAACGAAAAAAGCACAACACCAGTTACAGAGCCAGCCACAAGATCGAGACCTGACATCAGGATTTTTGGCATCTGAATATGATTGGTTGCAACAATGAGGCCAATAAAAACAGCTATTAGCATTGGATTTTTTAAGAGCCGAAAAATCAGTACGCGAAAATCGACTTTCTTGTCACCATAAAATTCAACCATAAAAATTCCCAGAGTAAATAACCAGAAAAGATATACTGACGAGATCATTGTAGCTTCAGGAAGAATCTGATCGCCCCACGCACTTCGTAAAACGGGAATTCCAAGATAGGCTACATTCCCAAACGAAACAGCGAGAAAAAGCGTTCGACGTAGTTTGTTTTCTAATTTAAAGATAGCGGCAACAGGCAGAACCAACAAAATTGAAAGAACAAGACGTATTGAATTGCCAATAATCAGGCTACTGTACAACTCAAAGTCCCATTGCAAGCGTGACAATGCGACTAGAATAAGCGCTGGAAAACCAAGCCACAAAGCATAATTATTTAAAATATCAATCCATTGATGAGTTACTGACTTATTACGACTCACAATCACTCCCGCAAAAATGACCAGAAACAAAGGGGCAATTGCCTGAAAAGCTGGGAAGAATTGTGTCATAAGTATTTTGCTAGAAATGAACGATAGTATCTCTGTACTTTCAATATTAATTTTCTGAATCAGCAAACGGATCGGTAACAAACGGACGGACATCAGTCAGTAACATACCAGCGGTTTGTGCAGCCTGCATTCCAAGTTCACCATCTTCAAATACCTGACAATATTTTGGTTCAACGCCCATCAATTCAGCACATTTCAGAAATGTGTCCGGTTCAGGTTTGTGACGATCAACATCATCAGCTGTCACTATAAAATCAAACAATTGATCAATCCCTAATTCCTTCATCTGCAACATGGCACTTGTCCGGCTGGCACCAGTTCCAACGGACATCGGAATCTTTCCATGTGCATTTTTCATCAAATCAATCACAGCATCGTGTGGTTTGATCTGATTGATATTCTTCCAGAATTCCTGTTGTTTAAGAACGACTAATTCTTCAGCCGTAATTTCCAGATTTTGTTCTCGCTTAATTCGTTCGGCAAAACTGAGTGTTGGCGCTCCTGTCATTTCAACAAGAATGCGCTCATCAAACGTACAGTTTAGTTTTTTGCAAACGGCATTCCAGCTGGCAATATGCACTGGCAACGAATCCGAAAGAGTTCCGTCCAGATCAAAAATCAGCGCCTTTGCATTTGGATGTATTTTAAGTTCCATGTATTTCAAATTTTAAGGAGGCAAAAATAGCAAACTTTTGAGCCTGTTCGTAAATTTGATTTACAGCATTACAATTAGCCGAATGTTTCATTTTAAATTAACCTGAGCAGATTCTCGAATCTCGAAAATATCTTTAAAAAGTACAAATTACGATGTAACAAGTCTTTCAAGAACCCAAATTTGATTCACTTTCATTTGTCAATACAAAGAAAAATTCTCAATTTTGCATGCCTACCAGTTCCTACCGGTAGGGAATAATTATTGCCTTTATGCTAACTTAAATCCAATCTTATGAAGTATCTGTTATTATTGGCTTTTATCACGACAATTGCAACCATTTCGTGCAAAAGCAAGTACAAAAACGAACCATTTCAGGAAAAATCGCCACGCGATTGGGAAAACCCTGCGGTAAATGAAATCAACCGAGAACCAGTCCGTGCTTATTTTATTCCTTATGCTTCTGTGGAGCAAGCCAGCCAGTATGACATCTGGGAATCACCTTTCATCCAGACGTTAAACGGAACATGGCAATTTAACCTGTCGCACACTCCAGACGTTCGTCCATTTTACTTTTTTAAAGATGACTATGACACCAAAGACTGGAAAACAATCACCGTTCCCGGAAACTGGGAACTTCAGGGATTTGACGTTCCGATTTATGTGAATGTACAGTATCCGTTTAAACCAACGCCACCACTACCTCCTAAAGATTACAATCCAGTGGGTTCATACAAACGCACATTTACCATTCCTGAAGAATGGAAGGGACAGGAGATCATCCTTCATTTTGGAGCAGTATCATCTGCCATGTATGTTTGGGTAAACGAACAACAAGTTGGTTATAGCGAGGACAGTAAAACACCTGCTGAATTCAACATTACCAAATATCTAAAAAAAGGTGAAAACTCTTTGGCTGTTGAAATTTATCGCTGGTGCGACGGAAGTTACCTGGAAGATCAGGATTTCTGGCGAATGAGCGGAATGACCCGCGATGTATTCCTGATGGCTCGTAACCCGCAGCATATTCGCGATTTCAGAGTTTCGTCTCCAATGGTAAACGATTATAAAGATGGAGAATTTAAATTAGCCGTTGAAGTTGTTAATTCTGCCACAAATACTCCAAAACTGACTCTTGATGCGGTTTTAATGGACGGAGAAACCAAAGTTGCTGAGATGAATCAGGCGGTACAAACTGCCGCGGAACCGGTGGCTGTCAACCTTGCTGCAAATATCCCTACAGCGAAACCATGGTCATCTGAAAATCCAAACCTCTATCACTTGTTCATCACTTTAAAAGATGAGTCGGGAAAGATCATTGAAGTCATTCATCAGGAAGTTGGTTTCCGCACCGTGGAAATAAAAAATGCACAGTTGCTTATAAATGGTGTTGCCATTTATGTGAAAGGTACCGATATGCACGAGCACAATGAAATTACTGGTCACTATCAGGACGAAGCAACCATGCTGAAAGATATTACTTTAATGAAGACATACAACATCAACGCAGTTCGTTGCTCGCATTATCCTGAACCTGAACGTTGGTATGAACTCTGTAACGAATATGGTATTTTCCTTGTTGACGAGGCTAACATCGAATCGCATGGAATGGGCTATGGGGCAAAATCGCTTGCAAAAGATCCAACATGGAAAGATGCTCACCTTTTCCGTACTAGAAATATGTTCGAACGCGATAAAAACCAACCATCGGTTATTATCTGGTCGCTTGGGAATGAAGCCGGAAACGGTGTAAATTTCGAAGCCACATATGCCTATTTGAAATCGGTTGATCCAAGCCGTCCGGTTCAGTACGAACAAGCCCATGGTGGTGCCAATACCGACATTACGTGCCCAATGTAT
Organism: Bacteroidales bacterium; assembly: GCA_038209805.1. Lineage (GTDB taxonomy): Bacteria > Bacteroidota > Bacteroidia > Bacteroidales > Prolixibacteraceae > Aquipluma. The sequence continues at coordinate 7,768 of JBBQXI010000111.1, forward strand.
GCCCGTATTAAAAACATGGAAGATTATGCGAAAAACAAACCTACCAAACCTTACATTCAGTGCGAATATGCACACTCGATGGGAAACAGCACCGGAAACCTTCAGGATTACTGGGATGTGATCGAAAAATATCCGGTTCTTCAAGGTGGTTTTATCTGGGACTGGGTTGAACAGGGTCTCCTGACCAAAGATGCTCAAGGCAATAAATTCTGGGCTTATGGTGGCGATTTGGGCGGCGATACTTTGCCAACCGATGGCAATTTCTGTTGCAACGGAATTATCAATCCAGACCGTACCCCCAAACCGGCTTTATACGAAGTTGGTAAAGTTTATCAAAATATCGGCTTCAAAGCTTCTAATCTGAATTCGGGCGAAATCGAAGTCATCAACAAACATTCGTTTACCAATCTATCTGAATTTACATTCAAATGGGAAGTGGTTGCTGATGGTCAGGTTTTGAAATCAGGTGAAATTAAAGATCTGAATTTAGCTCCAAACACCAGTAAAAAAATTAAATTGGATCTGGCTGTTGATGCAAAACCTGCTACCGAGTATTTCCTGAATATTTCAGCATTACTAAAAAACCAGAAAGGCATTTTATCCGCCGGAACAAAAGTGGCTTACGAGCAAATTGAGCTTCCGTTCACAAAGAAAGCAGTTTTAACTTCCATCAGCACTTTGCCTGCAGTTACGTCGAAAGAAGAAGGAAATATGATTGTTGTTGAAGGTACTGGCTTCAAAATTAGTTTCAGTAAGGATGACGCGACAATGAAAAGTTACCTATTGGACGGCAAAGAAATGTTACTTGCCGGACCAGTACCGAATTTCTGGCGTGCACCTATCGACAATGATTTTGGTAACGAGTTGGATAAACGAAGTCGTGTTTGGAGAAAAGCTGGCGAACAGAAAACCGTAAAACTTGCATCTGTGAGGGAAATTAGCAAAGAAGAACCGCTCAACATATCTGACGCTCAAAAAACAATTCAGATTAAAGCCTCATCCATTAAAGTGGTTGGCAATGGCGCAGTGGTTAACTTCAACTTCGATCTGAATAATGATAAAAAGCAGGTGATTGCCAATTACAATTCAATCTATACCGTTTTAGGATCAGGTGAAGTGATTGTTCACAACAGTTTCAAAATGATGCGCGACTCATTGCCTGAGATCGTACGTTTTGGAGTGAATCTGGTTATGCCACGCGAATTCGATCAGATCAGCTGGTTAGGTCGTGGGCCTCACGAATCATACAACGACCGCTACACAAGCGCTTTGGTTGGTTTGTATTCCGGAGCAGTTGCCGATCAGTATTTCCCTTATGTACGTCCACAAGAAAATGGCAACAAAGTTGATGTTCGCTGGATGACTATTGCCAACAAAGAAGGTATGGGATTTGAATTTATCGGAATGCCTTTGATGTCGGCCAGCGCACACCACCAGATTATGGAAGATTTTGAATCACCCGACCGTACTGATGGACGTGTAAAAGAGGGAGAGAAAATGATTCGCCGTCACATCAACGATGTAAAACCACGCGACTTAACTTCGATCAACATCGATTATAAACAAATGGGTGTTGGTGGCGACGATAGCTGGGGAGCATGGACGCACGACGAATACCGTCTAAAAGAAAAGAACTACAACTATTCCTTCCGGATTTGCCCATTACGTCCAGGCGAAAAACCGGTTGAAAAAGCGAAAGTAATTTACCAGTAAAGAACTGAACACCGGGAAAGGGAAACCGGAAAAGACACAATAGTAAAGCGGGAGATTTCGAAAGAGGTCTTCCGCTTTTGTTTTTGATTTATATTTAATGAGTTTTTTATCACATAAATATTCAAACATGAAACAGATCGAAAAATTATCAGAAAACGAAAACTACACCGCAGTCAACCTTGGTAGTTTGAATGAGTTAATGGATTATAGTTTGATTCATCCGGTAAGGAAGACATTAATAGAGGGTAAAGTATTCCTGAAAGATGCAACTAATGCAACAGGTACGGAAATCTCGTTTAACATGTTACCGCCTCGCACCGAGCAGCCTTATTTCCATATACACCGGAAAAACGAAGAAACTTACATTATTTTGAAAGGGTTCGGATTTTATCAGGTTGATGAGGATTGTTTCGAAATAAAAGAGGGAAGTGTTATTCGAGTTGCACCAAAAGGAAAAAGGGGCATTCGGAATGAATCGGATGAAACGATGATTTATATGGTCGTACAATCAAAAGAAAATTCTTTGGAGGAACACACTACCGCTGATGGCGAAAGACTATCAGTTGAACCAAAATGGAGATAGTAATCCAACAAGTCTGGATAAAACAAACAAAAACGGCAAGCGATCAACTAATTCACAAAAAATAAAAGGGTCAAACTGTTTAAATTCAGTTTAACCCTTTTATTTTGTCGGGGTGGCCAGACTCGAACTGACGACCTCCTGGTCCCAAACCAGGCATACTACCAACTGTACTACACCCCGATTAATTATTCAATACTTTAATCTGCATTATAAAACAAAAAAAGGACAAACTGATCAATCCAGTTTAACCCTTTTGATTTTTGTCGGGGTGGCCAGACTCGAACTGACGACCTCCTGGTCCCAAACCAGGCATACTACCAACTGTACTACACCCCGATAACTAAATTTCAATAAAAAAAATGCGGAGAGAGGG
>JBBQXI010000112.1:0-10423 GCA_038209805.1 Bacteroidales bacterium
TTACGCAACCAGGTACAGGTTCGACATTCGCGCGGTAAAATGGCTTTGGCAGCACCAAAGGTTTGCTGAGTTTTCGAGTTCAGCATATTGATAATGCGCTCGTGCATGATGTTGCCCAGTTTCCATTTAGGTTCCACAAAAAAGTCGCAGCTGTATACGTTGCCGTTGTGTTCTACAACAACATAAGGGCCGCATTCTTTCATCGTGGTACATTCAGGAGCTTCCATACCAACATACGAATGAAATACTGATTCGAAATGGCGGATGGAAGTTGTAGGTATTCCATCCTGGAAATCGGCCAACCATAAATCAAACATCCGGATCAGAAAATTACCGTAATCGGCTGCAGAAACGGAAAATTCAGCTGCTTTTGTCGAATCGTTTTTATCGGTTTCAACAATGGGGATAAATTGCATAAAGGTATAACCCAAGCTTTTATAATAGTTGTAAAGCTCATCAGGAAACTGCACTGAATATGAAGTCAGCACGCACATGGCATTGGCAGCCACGCCTTCCTGCTGAAGCATGATGGCATTCTCCTCTACCCTTTTGTGAGTTCCTTTTTGCCCCTTATCGAAACGATATCGATCGTGAATATGCTCGGGACCATCAAGCGAAATGCCTACCAGCCAATCGTATTCTTTCAGAAATGATGCCCAGTTTTTATCCAGAAGAAGCCCGTTGGTTTGCAAGCCGTTTCCAACTGACTGATTGTGTCCGTATTTCTTCTCCAGTTCGATGGCTCGCTTGTAAAAATCGAGGCCCATCAAAGTTGGTTCTCCTCCCTGCCAGGCCAACGAAACATTTTCGCCAGACTGCTGCATCACCTGTCGGATCAACTCTTCCTGGATCTCCGGACTCATCCTATGAACGGGAGTCTGCTTAAACAATTCTGATTTCTCGAGGTAAAAACAATACGAACAATCCAGATTACAATCAGGCCCGGTAGGTTTGATTAAAACAGATGATAGAGGTCTATGCTTGGCCATGACTTGTTTTATGAAATTATTTATTTTCGTTCCTGATATAAGAAATACAAAGAAAACCCCTTTGCCGATAATAGCAAAGGGGTAAATGATGTTATTTTGATCAGACTGGTTGTCAGTATATTATTCCTTTTTAACAGCTTTCAAATATTCTTTTAAATAGTGCTGGTCAACTGCATCAGAATCACCGTATTTGGTGCGCAGTTCATTCAGTCGTTTGTGCATATCTTTCTGAACATCTGCATAAGCTGGATCATTATAAACACTTTTCATTTCATGTGGATCTTTTTCGAGGTCGTACATTTCCCATTCATCTATATCATAATAAAAATGAATGAGTTTGTAGCGTTCGGTTGAAATTCCGTAATGGCGTTTTACCATGTGAATTGAAGGGTATTCGTAATACGTATAATAAACAGCATCTCGCCATTCGTTCGTTTCTCCAGAAACAAGTTTTCGAAATGATTCACCTTGAATCTCTTTGGGAATATTCAATCCTGCATAATCCAAAAATGTAGGAGCAAAGTCAAGGTTTTGAACCAACTTGCTGATTTTAGTTCCTGGTTTGATTTCTCTCGGATAGCGCATCAGTAATGGAGTACGGAACGATTCTTCATACATGAATCGTTTATCGAACCATCCGTGCTCGCCCATGTAAAATCCCTGATCTGAGGTATAAACCACAATTGTATTTTCTGCTAACCCATTTTTATCCAGATAGTCGAGAACCTCGCCCACGCCATCGTCAACCGATGCAATACAAGCCAGATAATCCTGCATATATCGTTCGTAACGCCAATGGGCAATTTCTTTTTCGGTCATATGCGGATATTCCTTCTCAAATTTCTCATTTAATGGCCGGTAAACAGAGTCCCAGGAGGCTCTTTGCTCATTGTCCATTCTGCCAACATTTTGTTTGAAAGCATTTCTCCCCCAATTGGTCGGATCTTTTAAACCCAGTTTATTCATCACTTCCGGATAAATCTTTGAATCGCCCGACCAGTTCTGGTCCCGGTATATTCTCATCTCTGCGGCATGGGCAGCTGTTCCGCGTCCATCATAATTGTCGAACAAGGTTTCAGGTTCCTTAAATTTTTTCTTTGTGTACTCTTTATAATATTTTTCTTCCGGCATCCATTCCCGGTGAGGTGCTTTTTGATGATACAACAGGCAAAACGGTTTATTTGGATCGCGGCTCTTCAGCCAATCAAGTGCCAACTTAGTGGTAATCTTGGTTACGTATCCATGAATTTGTTCCGGCTTTCCATTTACTATAAAATCAGGATTATAATAGTTGCCCTGATCGGGTAGAACGGCTGAATAATCGAATCCCTGAGGAATTCCATCCATGTGTATTTTACCTACCAGAGCAGTCTGATATCCTGATTTTTGCAGGAGCTTTGGAAAATTATCCTGATCCCAGTTAAAGGGTTGAACATTGTCTACTTTCCCATTAATAAAGCTATGTTTGCCGGTAAGCATTACTGCCCGGCTTGGAGCACATAGTGAATTGGTGACACAGGATCGGGTAAAGATTGCTCCTTCTTTGGCAAGACGGTCGATGTTTGGCGTTTTATTTAATTCTCCGCCATAAGCGCTGATGGCCTGATAACCATGATCATCGCTCATAATATAAATAATATTGGGACGTATTTGTTTTGTTACCTGTTCTTTGCAGGACGGTAATAAACCAGCAGAACATAGTCCAAGCGCGGTTAATACATTAATTTTGTTCATTTTATTTTTTTTATTAGATTAATTATCTTAAATGTGGCCAGCCTCACGGCAGTTCAATCCCTTTACTTGTTGAATATCATCACCCAAATCAATCCGAGATTCATCAGCCAGTTTTTTGAGTTCGGCAACTATATCGGGATAATATTCTTTTACATCGTATCGTTCACCCGGATCGCGCCGAAGATCATATAATCCTTCTTCAAACTGAAAATTTTCATTTACTGCACCTGGAAATCCATCTACGCCTGGCTTGAAACCAATATAAGTACGACCCGGATGAGCAAATACAAGTTTCCAATTGCCTTTACGAACAGCTTCCAGACTGTTTTTCCGATAATAATACAAGAACGATTCACGCGGATTCGCATTTTCATCGCCCAGTAGCAAGGACAAAATATTTACTCCGTCAATTTTCTTTTCAGGAAGTGGAGAATCTGTAATTGCTGCCAGAGTTGGTAAAATATCTATTGTTGAAGCCAGTTTATTGCAAACAGTTCCTTCCTGAATATGACCTTGCCATTTCATCAGGCATGGAACCCGCTGACCTCCTTCAAAACTATCACCTTTTCCTTCGCGTAAACCACCGGTTGAGCCGGCATGATTTCCAAAATTGATCCATGGTCCATTATCAGAAGTAAAAATAACAAATGTGTTTTTGTCCAGACCGTATTTTTGAAGTGCTTTAAAGATCTCTCCAACTGACCAGTCAATTTCCATAATTACATCGCCATAGAGGCCTTGTTTGCTTTTCCCTTTAAATTTGGAGGAAACAGCCAGTGGAACGTGAGGCATGGAATGAGCCAGGTAAAGAAAGAAAGGATTATTCTTATTTTTATGGATAAATTCAATGGCGGTCTCGGTATAAAGGGTAGTTAGTTCAGCTTGATCGTCCAATGTCTTCAGTTCCCTGATCTTGTCATTATTTTTGATTAATGGCAATTCGGGGTAGGCTAACTTTCGCGCATATTCTTTCGAAACATTCCGACTTCCATCAAAAAAAACAGGCCACATGTCATTCGAATATGGAAGCCCAAGAAACTCATCGAATCCTTGTTGAAGAGGCAAAAATTGACGGTTGTCCCCGAGATGCCACTTCCCAATTGCAGCCGATTTATAACCTTTCGTTTTTAGTATTTCCGGAATAATTACTTCTGAAGGACTCAACCCAATTTGTGAATTTGGCATAAGAGCTCCATACATCCCGATCCGGTTCGGATAACAACCCGTTAAAATTCCGGCACGGGAAGCGCTGCAAACGGCTTGGGCTGAAACAAAGTTTGTAAACCTGATTCCTGTTTTAGCCATTTGGTCCAGATTGGGTGTTGAATAACCCGTTGCTCCATAATTTCCCAGATCGCCATAACCCATATCATCAACGAAAATGAGAATAATATTGGGTTTTAGAATCTGTGATTTTGATTGACTAAACGCATTTGATCCAGAGACAAGCAACGTCAATCCAATTGTGACTTTAGGAACTAAATTCATCTGTCTGTAATTTGTTTTTTATTAGAAAGAATTGTCTTTAAACTTCCAATCTTTTTAAAGGTGTTAAGCGCTTTTCGTTACCGTTTATCCAGTATAAATAACCAAAATTACGGTTTTGTTGGTTGCGTAAACAACTTTTGCATATCCTTTGGCGAAAGTTTCCAATATTCAATCCTTGGATTCATTTTTACTTTTTCGTTATACTCATCGATAAATTGCTGATTTAAAGAATCATTATCCTTATACTTTTCCCTCAGTTCTTCCAATTGCTGATGAAGTTCTGCCTTTATATCAGCATAAGCCGGATCCTTGTAAACATTTTTCATTTCCATCGGATCCTTCTCCAAATCGTACAATTCCCATTCATCAATGTCGTAATAGAAATGAATCAGTTTATACTTGTCGGTGGTTATTCCATAATGTCGCATTACATTGTGTTCCGACGGATGTTCATAATAATGATAATAATGCGCTTTTCTCCAATCAGAAGGGGTCTGCCCTTTCAATATTGGCAACATGCTTCTTCCCTGCATATCTTCCGGAATTTTTGCTCCGGCAATATTGAGAAAAGTTTCACCAAAATCCAGATTTGAAACCATGTCATTATTGACTGTTCCAGGTTCTGTTACCCCAGGCCAGCAAATCAACAAAGGAGTATTCAGCGATTCCTTGTACATCCAGCGTTTGTCGAACCAGCCATGTTCGCCCAAATAAAATCCCTGGTCAGAGGAATAAACGACAATGGTGTTCTTATCCAAACCACTTTCCTTTAAATAATCAAGGACTTTTCCTACGCTTTTATCCACTGCAGCAACACACGCCAGGTAATCCCGCATATAGCGCTGATATTTAAACCTTACCAGATCGTCGCCCGTTGGATTCGTTTTCTTATATTTTTCATATATGGGGCCATATACGGAATTCCACTTTTCCAGCTGTTTTTCGTTCAAACCGGATCTGGGTTTATCCGACATCTTTAAGTCCCGGTCCATGGTCATCGTATGGGCAATGGTCATATTGTTTAAAGCAGCTGCCTTTCTGTCTCCTGAATAATCATCAAAAAGAGTTGGCGGCTCAGGAAATGTAACATCTTCGTACATGCCCAATTCGTTGGGGCCTGGCTCCCAGTTTCGGTGAGGAGCCTTGTGCCACATCATGACCATGAAGGGTTTTCCGGAATCCTTTTCTGCATCGATCCATTTGATTGTTTTATCAGTAATAATTTCGGTAGCGTATCCTTCCACCTGATACTTACCGGACTGATTGATAAATGATGGATTATAATATACTCCCTGATCGGGCAGGATGTCATAATAATCAAAGCCTGTCGGCGTTCCTCCCAGGTGTAGTTTACCGATCACAGCAGTTTCATAGCCTGTCTGCTGAAGCACCTTTGTAAAAGTTTGCTGGCCAAAATCAAATTTAGATCCCATCGTATTATCAATAAAACCATTTAAATGGCCGTATTTTCCTGAAAGGATTGCTGCCCTTGAGGGGCCACACAACGAGTTGGTGACCATGCATTGGTTAAAACGTATGCCTCCTGCAGCAATTCGGTCAATATTGGGAGTTGGGGCAAGTTTGGCCAGCGAGCCACCATAGGCACTGATTGCCTGGTAAGCATGGTCGTCGGCCATGATAAAAATAATATTGGGCTGTTTCGCAACAGGCTTGTCAGCATGAGAACAACCCATTATTGTTGCAGCCACACCGATCAAGCCGGTAAGACTGTTTTTGGATAGGTTTAGTTTTAAATTCATTATAATTAATTTTTCAAGCAGAAGATATATGACTAAATGCTTAATACGCAGAAATCCAGCAACATCGGCAGAAATTTATGTTATCGCCTATAAATTTAAGTAAGAACCAGAGAATTACTCCGGTTCTTACTTAAATTGTCTCTGGTTTAGTATCCTGGATTCTGTGTCAGGGCAGGATTCAAATCCCGCTCTAGTTGAGGAACCGGCATCAGCAGATGTGCATCTTTAACATTAAGAGCAATGTCAGTTTTGTTTTTCTCTGCAACTTTCGATTCGTAGGCACTATGATCTTTCATACGTTGAACAAAAGTTCCAGTTCTCGACAAATCAAACCAACGATTGCCTTCGTGCACAAATTCCAATCTTCGCTCGTTGATTACCGCTTTTTTGAAATCATCTTTTGACATGGTAGATAGATTACCGCTTGCATCACCAAAGGCCCGCGTTCTGATTCGGTTTAACTGGGTGAGTGCTTTATCCGAAGCTCCAGTTTCGTTCAAGGCTTCGGCATACATCAAAATAGCATCGGCATAACGAATTATATGCATGTTGACATCACAATCTGTTGAAGAGAGAATACCATCCAACCAATATTTTCCTGAAAGAGGAATCGACGAAGTCAAGATTTTTCCAGTTACCGGATTAAGAAAATCAAATTTGAAATTCTTACTTCTGCGCGTGTCCTTGGCATCGAACTGATCATATAATTCACGAGTAGGAATGTCGGCTTCATTTGAACCAGTTACTCCGATATTACCCCCAGGAATTGAATATTTTGGGCCGGCAAGTCCCATTTCTCCGTTTGCTGTATATGGTGCCTTTTTATATTCAAGATAAAAGACCGACTCAACTCCTGGTTCTTTTACCGGATTCCAATTGTCGGCGTAATTTATTACCAACCCATAACCAAAGGTTCCTTCAGCTTCAACTACTTCGGCCAATTTATCTTTAGCTTTCGCAAAATCGCCCTTGGTGAGGTAAACTTTTCCAAGTAATATTTTAGCAGCACCTTTAGTGGCACGGCCTTCATCTTTACTTCCATAGTCTTTTCTCAGAGGCAAATTGGTTTCTGCGAAAGTCAAATCATCAATGATTTGCTGATAAATCTGATCCTTAGGAATCCGCGCTCCCATTGCATCACTAATCGTTTCAAGCTTGGTAATCAAAGGAACATCACCAAAAAACCGAACCAGATTAAAATAATACAGCGCTCTTAAAAATCTGGCCTCGCCAATGAATCTGTTTTTAAGTGTCTCATCCATTGTGATATTTGGAATATTATTGATAGCAGCATTAGCTCGTGAAATACCTGCATAACAGTTAACCCACATATCTTTTACAAAGGTATTCTGAGAATCAATTCGCAAAAATTCAAGATTCTGTAAAAAGGCATTTGGCATCCCGAGTCCATTTTTCATATCATCGGTTGGAAGATCAGCCAACATGTACATTAATCTGTTGTATAAAAGGTTAAGCTGTGCATAGGTTGCATCAACTGCCGCTTGTCCATCTTTGGCGCTGGAATAAAAATTATCAACAACCAATCGATCCTTAGGTTTTTCATCTAAAAAAGAAGAACAAGATGAAAAAACGGACAGAAAAGTCAAAAGGGTATAGAATATTATTTTTTTCATTGTTATCAGATTTTTAGATTATTTCATATCGATTTTAACGCCCATCATTATCGTTCTGGACTGTGGATAACCACCATAATCCTCACCTGCTTGCAAGGTTGAAGCTCCTCTATAACTAACTTCAGGATCATATCCACGATAATTTGTCCATGTTAGCAAATTCTGACCGGTAACATAGATTTTGATTCCTTGTATGTTTTTAATTTTTAGATTTTGAAAATTATAGGATAATGACAGTGTTTTAAACTTGATATAAGAACCGTCTTCAACAAACCGGTCGCTCACTAAAACAGCGCGATTTGTATTGGCTTTTGGATAAATGTTGCTGGGGTTTGTAGGGGTCCATCTATTGACAAGATCAGCATAAACATTTTCTCCACCAGTTGGCGTTTCCGATCCTATGGCGTTGTAATTAAAGATTTTGTTTCCGTAGCAATACTGAAAGAAACAAGTTAGTTCAATATTTTTATAACTAAATGTATTCGTAAGGCCACCAAAGAATTTAGGGTTTGCATCACCTAATATTTCCCGGTCATTTGTCGCATCTACTTTACCATCGCCATTTAGATCTTTGTACCTACGCAATCCAACACCAATTGGAGACGTTGACGAAGTTTGTTTCGCTGTTTCATCGGTGTTTTGAAAGATACCATCAAAGCGATATCCATAAAATACTCCAATAGGTTGCCCTACAATTAATCGTCGAAACGAACCTGTTTTCAGGTGTCCATCACCTTCAGGCATTTCCTTGTAGGATTCACCACCTAACTCAAGCACTTTATTCTTATTGAATGAAATATTGAAAGCAGTATTCCATCTAAAAGCACCAGTTAGATTATCGCTTTCAATGGAGAGTTCAATTCCTTTATTTTCAACACTCCCAATATTTTTTAGCATCGTTTGATAGCCAGAAACAGCCGGAACAGACACATCGTAGAGTAAGTCTGTTGTCTTCTTTCGGTAATAATCGGCTGTAAAACGAATTCTATTTTGATAGATACCCAAATCCAACCCAAAATCGAGCTGTCCAGTCCGTTCCCATCTCAGGTCTGGATTTGGTATTCTATTGGGATAGAATCCTGATACCAACTGATTACCAATCATCCAGCTAGCATTACCTAATGTTGCAAGCGACTGGTAAACACCAATTTCCGTATTCCCGGTAAATCCATAACTACCCCTTAGCTTTAAATTCGTAATCGTTTTTTTAAGTGATTCCATGAATTTTTCTTCAGTAACCCGCCATCCGAACGAGCCGGAAGGAAAAAATCCGAATTTATTATTTGTACCAAAACGTGAAGAGCCATCGACACGGGCATTTACCGAAAACAGATAGCGGTTCATCAACGTGTAATTGACGCGTGACAAATAAGACATTAAGTTCCATTGCTCAGCTGAAGATCCTGGTTGATTGTACAATGCCCCTGCACCCAGGTTATTATACGTCATGATGTTGTTTACAAAACTAGATGACGATGCCATGACATATTCTGTATTGTTTTGCTGCATCGTAAAACCACCAAGTACATTGAAAGAGTGAATTTTGTTAAAAGTTTTTGTCCAGTTGAGCGTATTTTCATTCAACCAGTTTATGGAACGATTTACGCCAATGGTACCCGTTGCTTTTCCATTTGATTGATAAATTGTAGAAGGCGTATATTGGTTTGCTTTGTCATAGAGAACGTCAGCGCCAATAGTTACTTTAGCGACCAATCCCTCTGCGATTTTCCACTCTCCATAAATGTCACCCAAAATGCGGGAAGTTGCATTGTTAAAAATCTGCTCTTTTGCAGTTGCAACCGGATTGGGTTCAAGGGTTCCCGGTGTATTAACCTGCATATATTCACCTGTTAAAGGGTTAGAATAAACGGGTAAAATTGGATTCATTTTCAATGCTCCGGTAATAACACCTGTTTCGCGGCCGGAATCAGTTGCAATAGCATTATTTATGGTATGGCTGATTGAGAAATTTGTTCCAATTTTAAATACTTCGTTTATCTTACGGTCTAAATTCAATCGGGTTGAATAACGCTTAAAGTTAGAATTGATTATAACACCTTGTTGATCGAAATAACTTCCGGAAATAGCGTATGAGGTTTTTTCATCCCCACCTGAAAATGTTAGTTGATAATTTTGAGTCTTCCCCACCCTGAAAATTTCGTCCTGCCAATCGGTACCACGACCTAATTTTGCGATTTCAGCCAATTTTGTAGCATCGTAAGGAGCTGTTAACTTATCATTGGTATAAGCTTCATTAACCAAGGCGGCATATTCCTGAGCGCCCATAACATCAATCTTTTTTGTTATATTCTGGATGCCGTAATTTGCTTCAAACGAAACAACATCGTGACCCTTTTTACCTGTTTTCGTTGTAATCAATACGACACCGTTTGCTGCACGGGCTCCGTAAATAGCAGTTGCAGCAGCATCTTTAAGAATCTCAATCGATTCAATATCGTTGGGATTAACAGTTGAAAGACCACTCATTTGCACATTTCCTCCGGTATTTCCAAAACCACTTCCACTATATACGGGGAATCCGTCAATAACGTAAAGGGGTTCATTTCCTCCCTGAAGAGAGCTGCTTCCACGAACACGAATTGATGCCACCGCTCCAGGCATACCAGATGTTTGGGTAACTTGCACTCCAGAAGCCCGGCCAATTAACCCCTGATCGATAGATGTCATTGGGGTTTGTTGTAACTCATTTGTTTTTACTGATGAAACAGAACCAGTCAGGTCACTTTTTTTAACAGTACCGTAACCAATCGCCACTACTTCTTCAATTCCAATGGCATCTTCAATTAGAGTAACGTTT
>JBBQXI010000113.1:0-10283 GCA_038209805.1 Bacteroidales bacterium
ATTTCTTTAGCCATAATAAAATCGATAAATGATTTATTACTCCTTTTCTACTTGCATAAAGCTAAGCTCCAAAGGAGTTTTTCGTCCAAAAATTTTGACCATTACTTCAAGCTTCTTCTTTTCCTCATTGATTTTCTCAATGATTCCGTTGAAGCCATTGAACGGCCCATCTATTACTTTCACAGTTTCTCCAACTACAAATGGGATGTTCATCTCTTCGCTTGATTCAGCTAATTCATCAACCCGACCTAAGATCCGGTAAACTTCAGACTGACGCATAGGAACTGGTTCTCCACTTTTTGTATCACCCAGGAAGCCAATAACATTGGGGATATTTTTCAAAATGTGTGGAATCTCCCCCACCAAACATGCTTCAATAAGTACATAACCAGGAAAGAAATTTCTATCCTTACTGATTTTTTTACCGTTGCGTATTTGATATACTTTTTCTGTAGGAATTAAAACCTGTGAAACAAACTCCTGGAGACCAGCATTTGCAATCTCGTTTTCAATATATTCTTTGACTTTCTTTTCTTTTCCTCCAATTGCCCGAAGAACATACCATTTTTTTACGTTTTCGCTCATGTTGTACTCCAAATGGAATTAATAAAATAATTTGTACACAAAGCTCATAATGTTTTCAAAAGAGAAATCCATTACGAAAACTATTAGTGCTATAATAAAGGAAGCAACCATTACAATGAAAGCACTATTTTGTAATTCTTTCCATGTAGGCCAGGAAACTTTATGAACAAGCTCATTATAAGCTTCTTCAAAGTAAATTTTAAGTTTCATTTTGTAAAATAATAAATTTGTACGGATGGTAAGATTCGAACTTACTACTCAAACTAAAAACACAAAACTCCCGACCGAGTTACATCCGTAAAAAGTCCCGGGCATAAAGTCCGGGACTTTTTATCAGAATATTTTGGTTGGAAATTATTTAGTAATTTCGGTAACCTGACCAGCACCTACAGTACGACCACCTTCGCGAATTGCGAAACGAAGACCTACACTTAGAGCTACAGGATAGATCAATTCTACTTCAATTGATACGTTATCACCTGGCATAACCATTTCACGTCCTTCTGTCCAGTGAATTTCACCTGTTACATCCAATGTGCGGATATAGAATTGTGGACGATATCTGTTGTGGAATGGAGTGTGACGTCCACCTTCTTCTTTTTTCAGAATATAAACCTCTGCTTTGAAAGTAGTATGAGGTGTAACTGAACCTGGTTTTGCAAGAATCTGTCCACGTTTGATCTCTTTTTTATCGACACCACGTAACAACAAACCTACGTTGTCTCCAGCTTGTCCATCATCCAGAATCTTACGGAACATTTCAACACCGGTACATACAGTCTTACGACCTTCAGCACCTAAACCAATCAACTGAAGTTCGTCACCTGTGTGAACAACACCAGTTTCAATACGACCAGTTGCAACAGTACCACGACCTGTGATCGAGAATACGTCTTCAACCGGCATCAAGAATGGTTTATCAACATCACGTGGAGGAAGTGGAATCCAGGTATCAACAGCTTCCATCAATTCGAGAACTTTTTCTTCCCATTGTGGTTCACCATTCAATGCACCAAGAGCAGAACCCATGATAACTGGTGAATTGTCGCCGTCAAATCCGTAAAAACTTAACAGTTCACGAATTTCCATTTCAACAAGTTCCAAAATCTCTGGATCATCAACCATATCAACTTTGTTCATGAAAACAACCAACTTTGGTACGTTTACCTGACGAGCCAAAAGGATGTGTTCACGAGTTTGAGGCATAGGACCATCAGTTGCAGCAACTACAATGATAGCACCGTCCATCTGAGCAGCACCTGTAACCATGTTCTTCACATAGTCGGCGTGACCAGGACAGTCAACGTGAGCATAGTGACGAGTAGCAGTTTCGTACTCTACGTGTGCAGTGTTGATTGTAATACCACGTTCCTTTTCTTCAGGAGCGCTGTCGATTGATTCAAACGACTTAATTTCGCAATACCCTTTTTTTGCTAATACCATAGTAATAGCAGCAGTCAAAGTAGTTTTGCCATGGTCAACGTGGCCAATTGTACCAATATTGACATGGTCTTTGTCCCTGTTAAATTTTGCTTTAGCCATAACTTGTAATTTTTATAAATTTTCTTTTAAACTTTCATCAGAGCTGAGGGCGAGAATTGAACTCGCGACCTCTTCCTTACCAAGGAAGCGCTCTACCCCTGAGCTACATCAGCAATCTTTCTATTTTGAGCGGGAGACGAGATTCAAACTCGCGACCCTTAGCTTGGAAGGCTAATGCTCTATCGACTGAGCTACTCCCGCATTTTGAAAATCAGAATTTAGAAGCTTGAATGTTAGAGTAATTCTAATATTCTCCATTCTGTCATTCCAATATTCAGACTGTGGGGAGAGCAGGATTCGAACCTACGAAGACGTACGTCATCTGAGTTACAGTCAGACCCAGTTGGCCACTTTGGTATCTCCCCAATATCATAAGAACTTATTTCAATGAGCCGAATCACAGATTCGAACTGTGGACCCCGAGATTACAAATCACGTGCTCTGGCCAACTGAGCTAATTCGGCGAAATTTACACATCATGTCAAAGACCCTATAAACAATTAAAATCCTGTCTACAGGGCTTTCTTTTATGAAGATTTCTCTGTTAAGAAACTTGCCCAAAAAAGGTTTGCAAATGTATAAATATTTTATTGGAATTCACAAGAACAGAATAAATTTTTCAATTTATTTGTCCTTTAGCTTGTCTTTGAATTTGGTTAATTGTTTGCGAACAGCTTCAATCGCCAAATCAATAGCTTCTTCAAATGAATCGGCTTGTTTTTCAGCAAAAAGATAATCAGCTCCTGGAATCGAAAGCTTAATCTCTGCAATCTTGTTATTCGCTGTTTCAGGCTTCTCAACCTTTAATATCACTTCAGCACCAATAATACCTTCAAAATAAGTATCAAGTTTTGGCACTTTTTTGTTTACAAAATCAATCAATTTCTGATCGGCCGTAAAATGTACAGTTGTTAACTGAATATTCATAATTTATCCTCCTAAAATTTATGATCGTGGGTGTGCTTGTCTGTAAACTCTTTGAATCTTTTCGAGAGAGGTATGAGTGTAAATTTGCGTAGCAGAAAGATTTGAGTGACCGAGTAATTCCTTTACCGCATTTAAATCGGCTCCCCGATTGAGTAAATGAGTGGCAAAAGTATGTCGGAGCACATGCGGACTTTTTTGATCTATTGTAGTTACCATAGCTAGATTTTTACAAACAACCCGATATATCAGTTTCTCATATACGGGCTTCCCTTTGGATGTCAACAAAAGACATGGTGTAGGACTACCAAATAACTGGGTACGTTCAGACTTGTATTGCTCTATCAACAGATTTAAGCTTCGTGGATAAGGAATAATACGTTCTTTATTTCGCTTACCTAACACTTTAATCAGAAACTCGGTTGTATAAATATCCGCATCTTTTAAATGCATCAATTCAGACAATCGAACTCCGGTACCATACAAAAGACTTAAAATTAGTTTGTCACGAAGTGCTTCAAAATCGGTTCCGAAGAAACCATCATCAAGCAAATGATCCAAACTTTTTTCTTCTACAAACTGAGGTAATTTCTTGCGAACTTTGGGTACAATCACATTAACCAAATTGTTCTCTTTAACTACCTCAAACCTCAATAAGTATTTATAAAAAGACTTTAATGCTGATATCTTCTTATTTACAGTACGGGCAGAAATCCCGTTATCCATCAGTTCAACAACCCACATTCGGGCTATCTTATCATTTATTCCTTCAACATTAAAATCCCCGATCGTTTTGACAAAAAACTCTTCAAACTGATCGAGGTCTTTTTTATAGGCTATAGCAGTTAAATGCGAATACCTTTTTTCGTATTTCAGGTAATTAATAAATGATTCCTGATGGGACATTAGTAAATAATTTTCATCATAATGCAGGAATCTTCCAGAAATCTCTAGTCGTCCTGACGCTGTAAATTCTCAATATAGATGGCCTTTTTAATCTCAGTCCTTCTAACGATCGAAGGTTTTGAAAACGCCTGTCTTTCACGTAACTCTTTTACAACACCTGTTTTTTCAAACTTTCTTTTAAATCTCTTAAGCGCTCTTTCGATATTTTCGCCTTCTTTTACTGGAATAACGATCATGGAATTATATTTTTTCTAGTTAAAATTTGAGCCGCAAATTTATGAATTAAACATTACTAATCAAATTTATACCAAAAAATTTAATTTTTAATAGTTTTGATCGACTAACTGTTCTGAAAATAAGAACGCAGGGCGCTTTATTTTGTTCTAAAAATATGGTTTAATTCTCTTGTATTCGTCTATGTTTAAGATCATACTATCGCGAAGAATTGCCAAATCCCGAAAGCTTCCACGCTTAGTTCTAAACTTTATAATCTTACTTGCCAATTCCTTTTTCAGGTAAGGATGTCGCGAAAGCTCATTCAAATCGGCAAAATTGACATCAAGCTTTTTAATCTTTGAAACGTCAACAGTTACTTTTCCCTCAATCAGCGAAATAGTCTGTTCTGTTAAACCGTAAACTTCCTTCAGTTGGCTAATCGAATAAAATCCGCCCAATAAATCACGGTACTTCACAATGCGTTTTGACAAAATGCTACCAATACCGGGCAGTTGTTTAAGCTGAATGGAATCAGCAGTATTAATTTCAATGATGGTTGTCTTTGGAACAATATTCTTTTCTGGCATCACTTTCTGAAGGTCTTCAATGACAATCCAATCATCCAATTGCTTCTTCTGATTTGCACTGATCACCCGAATCTTAAAAAAGTCTTCCTTGCTTCGAAAGACACCTAATTTATCCAAATACTTTCGGATTGTTGCAATCTGTTTATCAGATAAGCCTAATCGAAGAAATTCATCATTAGTTGCCTTGTTCGGATCAAATATAAAAAGTTTGGATGACGTTGCTTTATTCATCTGCGAGGGTGATTCATTTTCAAGCAAAAGAAAAGGTGATACCTGATTGAATAACTGATCTGTCATTCCATATATTTTTCTGAAATCAGTCTTGGTATAGAATTTACCTCCTTTGCTTCGGAATTTCAGTAAATTCAGCTTTATTGATGTTGGAATATCCAAACTATCAAGGCCAAGTGAATCAATCGTATTTGGATTAAAAAGAAATAGCTTTTGCAGTGATTCTTCCTGATTAATAGAATCGATTGCCAGCCCCAGTTCATGGCGGGCAGAATCCAATAAAGCAACATCGATTTTTGCAGGCTTTTCAAAATAAAAGATGACTTTATTGGCTATTGCTAACAAAAAGATCAGGATTAAAAGAACGACAATTCCTTTACGCTCGTTTCGGCTAAAGGTAAAATAATCCTGAATAATCTGTCTGAGGTTCATGAGGTTGATTGAGTTACCAAATTTACTTCATTTTTTTGAAAATAAAAAACCCGGAAGAATCTTCCGGGTTTAAACATTTATGCTTAAACTAATTAGCTTCTGTCGATATTATTCAAATCGTTGCAGGCAACTTTTAATCTTTCGATCATCGTTTCCTGACCTTTACGCAACCAAACGCGAGGATCGTAATATTTTTTATTCGGTTTGTCCTCTCCATCCGGATTTCCAATCTGACCCTGTAAATAAGCCCTGTTTTGAGCCTCGTATTTGCGAATCCCATCCCAAGTAGCCCACTGGGTATCGGTATCGATATTCATCTTCACAACGCCATAAGAGATTGCTTCACGAATCTCTTCGAGTGTTGAACCTGAACCACCGTGGAAAACAAAGTCAATTGGTTTTTCACCTAAACCATGTTTCTCGGAAATGAATTTCTGTGAGTTATCAAGAATTTTAGGAGTAAGTTTTACATTACCTGGTTTATACACACCATGAACATTACCAAACGATGCCGCAATTGTGAAATTCGGACTGATTTTGCTTAATTCTTCGTAAGCATAATTCACATCAGCAGGTTGCGTATAAAGTAATGAGTTATCCATACTTGTGTTATCCACACCATCCTCTTCTCCACCAGTACAACCCAACTCAATTTCGAGAGTCATTCCGATTTTACTCATACGTGCAAGATATTTTTTACAAATATCGATATTCTCCAAAAGTGGTTCTTCTGATAAATCAAGCATATGTGAGCTAAACAATGGTTTTCCGTAGGTTGCGAAATGTTTTTCGCCGGCATCTAACAAACCATCGATCCAAGGTAATAATTTTTTTGCGGCATGGTCGGTATGTAAAACTACATGGACACCATACAATTCAGCAAGTATATGAACCGATTTTGCACCAACAATTGCCCCAGCAACAGGCGCTGCTTGACCATCAAGTTTCAAACCTTTGCCAGCATAAAACTGAGCTCCACCATTCGAAAATTGAATGATTATTGGTGAATTCACCAGTTTTGCGACTTCCATCACAGCATTTACAGAATCGGAACCTACCACGTTCACTGCTGGCAGAGCAAAATGCTCAGCTTTAGCAATTTTGAATACTTTCTGTAAGTCTTCACCGGATACTACTCCGCGTTTTACAACTTCTGAAATCTTTGTCATTGTAATAATTTTAAAAATATAATATTCAGTTTAATTTGATACTCTTCATCATGTGAAAATATAACTAACCAAAGATAGTATTGTTCAAACTGAAAATGAAAATATCGGACAACTATCTGAATTACTAGAATTGAAAATTAATATTCAGGAAGCAAAAACTTAATTTGCATTGAGTTTCACGTGATGTATTGGTTATGGTTTATTTCGACCATTTTTCCGTGTTAAGATTTTTTTAAAACAGCTCAATAATCTGATTGGACAGACTGATTTTTAATGATAAATATCTACTATTGCGTTGCTTTTTAAAAACCCAAAAATCACAATCTTTAATCAATTAATAAATCACTAAATGAGTACTAGCTATAAAGACTTAGGACTTGTGAACACCAAAGAGATGTTTGCAAAAGCAGTTGAAGGCGGATACGCAGTTCCTGCATACAACTTCAATAATCTGGAACAACTTCAGGCAATCGTTCAGGCTTGTGTTGAGTCCAAATCACCAGTAATCCTTCAGGTATCATCGGGAGCACGCAAATATGCAAATGCAAACTTACTTCGCAACATGGCAAAAGGCGCCGTAGAATTTGCCAAAGAATTGGGCTGTGAAATTCCAATCGCACTGCACCTTGACCATGGTGACACTTTCGAACTTTGCAAAGACTGTATCGACAGTGGTTTCTCTTCGGTAATGATTGACGGTTCGCACCACTCATTTGAAGACAACATTGCTCTGACAAAAAAAGTTGTTGAGTACGCTCACACTCACGGTGTAACTGTTGAAGGCGAACTTGGCGTTTTGGCAGGTGTTGAAGATGATGTTGTTGCTGAAAAATCGCACTACACCAAACCTGAAGAAGTAATTGAATTCGTAACTAAAACAGGTTGCGATTCACTTGCAATCTCCATTGGAACTTCGCACGGAGCAAACAAATTCACTCCTGAACAATGCACACGTAATGAAAAAGGTGTTTTAGTTCCACCACCACTTCGTTTCGATATTCTGGAAGAAATTGAAGCAAAACTCCCTGGATTCCCAATCGTATTGCATGGATCTTCTTCTGTTCCACAGGAAGACGTTGACACCATCAATAAATTTGGCGGTGCATTGAAAGACTCAGTTGGTATTCCTGAAGAACAACTTCGCAAAGCTGCAAAATCCGCAGTATGCAAGATCAACATCGACTCTGATGGTCGTTTGACAATGACTGCCGCGATTCGCCAGGTACTTGCTGAAAAGCCGGGAGAATTCGATCCACGTAAATACTTAGGACCAGCTCGCGACGCGTTGAAAATTCTTTACAAGCACAAAAACGAAAACGTATTGGGTTCGGCGGGGAAAGCTTAGTCGAACGATATAAATAATATCGAAAGGGTAGTCGAATGGCTGCCCTTTTTAATTTTCATTAGTTAGCAATCCTGTTGAAAATTAGTTGGAGTAAAAAATGACATCTAATGGATTGTCAATGGGAAATAGTCATTAATCGATTATTTCCAATGACTAATGACATTTTACATTCAACTAGAAAGGATAACCAATAGCGAACGAGAGGTTGAACTGATCGCTCGAAAGTTGATAATTCCCAGGAATAAACCGTTTACCTTCAGCAAACGATGGGTCACGCATTTTTACACCCAAATCGAGACGGAACAGAAAATAAGTAAAATCAAACCTCAATCCGAAGCCAGACCCAACGGCAACTTGTTTATAAAACGTATCCAATTTGAATACAGACCCTTCCCGATTATCCTTGTAATTGATCGCCCAGACATTACCGGCATCCATAAAGAATGCACCTTCCATCCTCCAGAACAATTTGAAACGATATTCCAGATTTGCTTCAAGCTTAATATCTGATGACTGATTGGGATAGACATCCGAAGGGGCTTTGTATGAACCCGGGCCAAGTGAACGAACCTGCCAGGCTCGGATACCATTTGCACCACCGGTAAAGTATTTCTTTTCAAAAGGCAAAACATTAAAATTGCCAAACGGGACACCAATTCCAAAGAAAGCACGACCAACGACCGAACTCGATTTATCAATCATATGTCCATAACGATATTCAAAATCGCCTTTCAGATACTGCGCAAAACGTGTATTCAAAACTTCGTAATAAGAGCTTCTTATTCCTGTTATCGTATCAATCTCTACGATCTTTGCTTTGTTCACCAACCGTGAATAAACTGACAACAGATTTCCAGCTGACTCGATATTGAACTTGAAAAACTTATAATCGTCTCTTTTATTCACATTTTGGGTGTTGTACATCCAACTGTAATTAGACGCAGAAATTAGATGGTCGGTAAAACTACTTTTAATATACAAATCCCTTATGGAATTAATAAAAGCCTCATTGAACTTGTAAAGGTTTACGTAATTCAAATCAAGCAAATTCAAGGTATGAAAAATAAATTCAGAAGTCTTCCAAATGTATCCGAACTTCAGATTGGTAATCGTTCGAGTGTAATCCGGACGATTTTGATAATTGTACCCAGCCGAGAATCTTGTTTCAGGTATTTGAAACGAAAACCTCCTATTCCTATTTATAAAGCTGAGAAATTTGGGGATGGTTAAACTCGTCTCAAAACCAAATTCCTGAGTGTTAAAATTAAACCTATTATTCCCTTGCAAGGCTTGTTGTCGCTCTCTGGCACCTCTTAATTGAATATCAAGGACCTCAGCTCCACCAAAAACATTACGTTGCTGATAATTCAGGTTTCCGGCCACCCCGAGGTTGCCTGATGAATTTGTGCCTTCAATATCAACCGAAAAGTTCTGACTTGGAAGCGGTGAAAGCTGCATTTTGCACTCAAGTAGAGGCACTGAATCGTTAGATAACGCGTTCAGTTCAGTAAAACTAATATTGATCAATTTGAACTGCTTTAAGCGATTCAGCGCCCGATATGTTTTTTCAGCATTTTGCAAACAAAACCAAGTGCTGTCTTTCATCCGGTTCAAATTGTAGAATAAGATTGGTCGGTATTTAAGTCTTCCGGAGTATACAAAACTGTAATCCTTCTCAATTAAGGTATCCAATTTTTGTTCTTGCGGAACACCGGTCAGGTCGACTGTCTTAAACCCAGGATAGATCACATAATTCCTGATTTTATATTTCTGATGAGCAACAACTTCAGCTTCATCATTATTCAAAAGAGCATCATCGACATTCATCGTTAAATCAACCTGATGCCGGTAAAAATTAGTATCAGCCTGAAAACTGACAAATTCTTCAGAGAATTTGTAATACCCTCTGTTTTTAAGATTTGTTGTTATTCGCTGTCTTTCTGCATTCAGAACATCCAGGTCAAATATATCTTTTGATTTGAGAAGCTGATTGATTGAATCCTTCAAAATGGCATCCTGCAAAGATTTATCCTTGATATAATAAGTGTAATTACGGATCCGATAAGGGTTACCAGCTTTAATATTGAAGATCAGGTTAAGCTTTTTCTTAGCCTGGTTGATCACCAAAGAATCCATCACCACCGCATTATAATAGCCTTTGTTTTTCAGAAAAATCTGCAACTGATCTTTGCTTTTCTGCATTTGAAACTCATCATACAGCACCGGCGCTTCCCCAACACGCTTAAGCCAATCATTCTCCTTTGTGCCTGATGACAAATTATAAACACCCAAATGGAATTTCAATACGCCCAAAATGCGAAGGTTTTCTTTCTGCCTGACATGAAT
>JBBQXI010000114.1:0-10219 GCA_038209805.1 Bacteroidales bacterium
TGGCAGAAATCTATCCCAAATGGCTTTCTAAAAACTTTGTAGTAGTACTTAAAGTCGAAGAACACGAAAATCGGGTACGCTTCAAATTCTTAGGTAAAATTCCGTTTAAAGGAGTTCTGATTTCGTGCGACATATTTGACAAAAATGCAGATTTTAAAATATCAGATTCTTCAGCTTTTAATTTAGCCTTGATCAGCTTTTCTTCTACCTGATTTTTTATTATTATTTCTTTTCGAATTAAAAAGAACAGTAATGTTGCGGTTATACTAACAAAAAACCAACCTTTGTATGTCTGTAAAATAGTAACAGAATCTCCAGACCTACTAGCTATTGAAAGTATGAACTGATCAGAAAAAAGGATCCACAGAAATCCAATGAGAAAATAAATTAAAGCTATTTTTAGTGCTATTTTATTTTTCATTTACTTTTTTGATTTTAACAGCTCAAAAAAATAAATGTTCATAAATGATTGAAAAGATGATGATTGTCTCAATTTGTAATGCTTTTAAAATGAAATGTTTTATTTCTCACAATGATTGTTATGTAATTTAAAGTCTAAGCTATGAATTTGATTTTATCAAATGAAGGACTGATACCTGAATCTTCTTATTCCGGAATATCTTTTCATTCAGATCAATTAGTTTATGAAGTTATACGTGTGATTGATGGGGTAGCTCTTTTTCTTGAGGATCATTTTGAGAGACTGGAACGATCGATGCAGATTCAGGGTTTGAAGTTTCAAATGGCTTATCCCGATTTTAAGCAAAATATTGCTGAACTTGTCAGGCTAAATCATAAAATGGAAGGTAATGTGAAATTTGTCTATTCCGTTACCAAAGGAAATGTGCATTGGGCTTTTAGCTTTATTCCGCACAACTATCCCATTCCGGAATATTATCAATCAGGCGTAACAACTGATTTGCTTTTTGCTGAACGTCAGAATCCAAATGCTAAGGTTATTCAGCTTGTGATAAGGGATTTGTCAAACCAAATGATTACAGACCGGAAATTGTATGAGGTTCTGCTCGTCGATCGAGATGGAATGATTACCGAGGGAAGCCGTTCGAACGTATTTTTCGTAAAATCGGATGTGTTTTATACTGCTCCGAACACCATGATTTTAGTGGGAATTACCCGAGAAAAAGTATTTGATTGCCTGAACGAATTAGGTTATACAATCGTTGAAGAAGCTGTTTCTGCAAAAGAAATCGACGATTTCGATGCTGTTTTTCTAACTGGAACGTCTCCGAAGATATTACCAGTTACGTCAATTGGCAAACAAATGTTTGATGTTCAAAACCCTGCAGTTGGGCGGCTAATAAATGGTTATAATCTAATGATTCAGAATTACATCAGGAGAGAATTGAATATCAGCAAAAGGTAAATTGTATTGTTGCTTTTTGATTGAATCTTAATTCCCATTTTCTTTCAACCAATCCGTCATTCCTGGTCGAAGTACAAATCTGCGGTGCTTGTTATCCGTTCGTATTTCCAGATTTTCTTCCTCCGTAAATGGTGTCCTAAAGTAGACATTGTAGGCAGCGGGGTATGGAACAAGTAATTTTTAACGAGCACCGGCTGGAAGCACAATTCCCATAATATCGCAGTACCCGCTTTCTTTCCAAACAATGTCGGTGACCATATTCACAAACAACGAATCGGTCGATTCATTGACAATTGTAATTCGTTTGAAAGAACGCTCGCTTTGCGAAATTTCAAAATCCGTATCTAATGCTCCGGAAATAAACATATTGGCAATATTTGCAAATATGTCGACAACATTTACACCCGACCTGTTTGCCCTCATTTCGCGCTGGCGATCGATGCTTTTTGAGTCGGTGAGGTAACGGGTACTGGTACAGCCACCAAAAATAATGATGACTGCCAATACCAGAGATATAAATTTTAGACGATTCATCAAATTTGTGAATAATCAGTTGGTGTAAAGAATTTTTTATGGACTTTACTAACAGTGTCTGCATATATTGGTTTTGCCGACATTGCTTTCCATTCAGGGCTATCTACAAATTTTTTCCAATTTGCTTCACGTTCGTCCATATCCTTAAACCAAAGCATATACATTAATGCGGGCATAAATTTTCCGGCCAATATTTTACTGAAGAATACCGGGTAGAGTCCAACTTTGTCAAAGAGAGGCAATTCTTCGTTGTTGAACATGGCAATTTTTCGGCGGGCAGCATCTTCGTTGTAGCTTTCATAAGTTCGAAGTTCAAACAATCCTCTGCTTTTATCCGGAGTTCGATGTTTGGGTATTGCGTCAAAAGCTTCTGTCAAAAAAGTTTCGTAACGTTCGAATACCGGTTTTGCTGCTGGTAATTCGAAGTAACTTTTTGCTGCAGTCAGGTAATCGTTGTTGGTTACAAGCGCATTTTGCAATTGGAAATAAACCTGAGATGATGGATATGCAAATAATGTACAGACCTTGGCGGGTTCTTCTTTGTCAAGTTCTTCGAATGCGCCGAGTTTGATCCCGAACTTGCTGAATAAAGGCATTAAAGCCTCAGTTAGATAAGATTTTAATATTCCTTTTGAACCACCGCCAGTCAGTTGATAGATCCTGAATTCATAGAATTCTTTGTCTTGTGCCGGTAGGTTGCTGGCGGCCATTGCACCACCAGTTGCTGTAACAGCAGCCATCGCTGCTGTGCTTTTTAGAAAATTACGTCGTTCCATTGTTGGTTTTGGTTTTAGTTTGCATAAAAATAAACATTTTAATAAAAGAAAAGCGATTGCTGATCATTTACTTTTGCCGTTTCCTGCAATATTTTCTGACTAAATCGTGACGAAAAAACTCCGAAGTAACTAGTACTCCGGAGTTCTTTATGTTCGATCCTGATCAAATTTTGGGTTTGATCCAGACCATATCTGGATTGGTTTTTTCCTTATTCAGCAGCTGAATAATCAGCCGCAGCCATTCTCTTGTAACCGTTGTATCTCCATTTTGCATTTTCTTCAGCAGCAGTGAATAGTTGATCAGCTACTTCCGGGAATGCTTTTTTCAATGAAGTATAACGTACCTCTCCATTCAGGAAGCTTTGGAATTTCGACCAGTCAGGAGCGTTTGAATCCAAAACCATTGGGTTCTTACCTTCTTCTTCCAACAATGGATTGTGACGGTATAAGTGCCAGTAACCACACTCAACGGCCAGTTTTTCTTCTTGCTGTGTTTTACCCATCGAAGCTCTCAACCCGTGGTTAATACAAGGCGAATAAGCGATGATCAATGATGGTCCCGGATAAGCTTCAGCTTCGCGGATAGCTTTCAGATATTGAGCCTGATTGGCACCCATGGCAACCTGTGCTACATAAACATATCCGTACGACATGGCCATTACACCAAGATCTTTTTTTCGGATGCGTTTTCCTGAAGCGGCAAATTTTGCAACAGCGCCAACTGGAGTTGATTTAGAAGCCTGACCACCTGTGTTTGAATACACTTCAGTATCCATAACCAAAACGTTTACATCTGCTCCTGAAGCCAATACGTGATCCAAACCACCGTAGCCGATGTCGTAAGCCCATCCGTCACCACCGAAGATCCATTGCGATTTTTTAACCAGGTACTGTTTCAGACTCATTATTTCTTTCGCGTAAACTGCAGTGCTGCCAGCTAATACTTCGCGAACTTTTGCCGAAACTTCGCCAGTTGTTTCGCCGTTCAGTTTGTTTTCGATCCAGGCAGTGAATGCTGCTTTTTCAGCATCTGTTGCACCATTGGCAATGGCAGCCTTCATAATCATTTCGATGCGATCGCGTTGCGCAGCAACACCTTCCGACATACCAAAACCATATTCAGCATTGTCTTCGAACAATGAATTGGCCCATGAAACGCCCTGTCCGCTCTCCTTGTGTTTGCAATATGGAGTTGAAGGAGCCGATCCGCCGTAGATTGAAGAACATCCGGTTGCATTAGAAACCATCATGCGCTCACCAAATAATTGGGTAATCAGTTTGATGTATGGAGTTTCGCCACAACCAGCGCAAGCTCCGGAGAACTCGAATAATGGCTGAGCAAACTGTGAATTTTTAACTGATTTATTTTTCTCAACAATTTTTTCCTTGTAAGTTACCTTTGAATCCATGTGCAACCAACGAGAAATTTCAGCTTCCTGGGTTCCAAGTGGTTTCATTTCCAAAGCTTTTGTTTTCGATGGACAAACATCGGCACAGTTACCGCAACCGGTACAATCCAAAACGCTAACCTGAATTTTAAAATTCAAACCCGGGAATTGTTTGTTTGGAACAGCAGCAATTGTCTTTGTTCCATCAGGCAATTTAGCCATTTCGTCTTCATTGATCAGGAATGGACGGATTGCAGCGTGAGGACAAACGTAAGCACACTGGTTACACTGGATACAGTTTTCAGCCTGCCATTCAGGAACATTTACAGCAATACCACGTTTTTCGTAAGCTGCGGTTCCCGACTCGAATGTTCCGTCTTCAGCACCATTGAATGTGCTAACCGGAAGTGAATCTCCTTCTTGTGCATTGATTACATCAACAAGATTTTTGATGTATGCAGGACGGTCAACGCTATCTCCGTCTGAAGTCAGAACAATGTTTTTCCAATCAGCTGGTACTTCAATTTTTACCACATTATTTCCGCCAGCTTCAACAGCAGCGTAGTTCATGTTGATTACCTTTTCGCCCATTTTGCCATACGATTTCACGATGGCTTTCTTCATATGCTCAACAGCCAGTTCGTAAGGAATAACTTCAGTAATTTTAAAGAAAGCCGACTGCATAATGGTATTGGTGCGGTTACCCAAACCAATTTCTTCTCCCAGTTTTGTTCCGTTAATGATGTAGAATTTGATATCATTGTCAGCCATGAATTTTTTCATGGTATCAGGTAACCTGTTCATGGTTTCTTCTTCGTCCCAGATTGAGTTGAGAAGGAATGATCCGCCTTTTTTCAAGCCTTTCAATACATCATAAAGATGCAGATATGCCGGTACGTGGCAGGCCACAAAGTCAGGAGTATTTACCAAATATGGTGAACGGATTGGCACATTACAAAAACGAAGGTGAGACGAAGTAAATCCACCTGATTTTTTAGAGTCGTAGGCAAAATAAGCCTGGCAATATTTGTCGGTAGCTTCACCAATAATTTTGATCGAGTTTTTATTGGCACCAACAGTACCGTCAGAACCTAAACCGTAGAATTTAGCTTCGTAAGTTCCGGCAGGGGCAACATTCACTTCAGCTTTTAATGGAAGCGATTTGAAAGTCACATCGTCAACAATGCCGATTGTGAATTGATTTTTTGGTTCGTTTAAAGCAAGGTTTTCGTAAACCGAAAGAATCTGAGCTGGAGTTGTGTCTTTTGAACCTAATCCAAAACGACCACCAACAATAAGCGGAGCATTTTCTTTTCCCTGGAAAAGTTCACAAACGTCCAAATACAATGGTTCGCCGTTTGCTCCGGGTTCTTTGCTGCGGTCGAGAACTGAAATGCGTTTTACAGATTTTGGTAATACATTCAGGAAGTATTTTGCGGAGAAAGGACGATAAAGATGTACCGAAATTACCCCCACCTTTTTGCCCTGAGCGATCAGGTAATCAGCTGTTTCGCGGATAGTTTCAGTAACCGAACCCATTGCAATGATAATGTTTTCAGCATCTTCTGAACCATAATAAGTGAATGGGTGATATTCACGTCCGGTTATTTTTTTGATTTCCTGCATGTAATTTTCCACGATATCAGGAACTGCATCATAGAAACGGTTCGAAGCTTCTCTGGCCTGAAAGAAAATATCAGGATTCTGAGCAGTACCACGGGTTACAGGATGTTCCGGATTTAATGCTTTATCTCTGAATTCCTGAATCAGATCCATGTCAATCAACGGAAGCATATCTTCCTGCGAAATAACTTCGATTTTCTGAATCTCGTGTGAAGTACGGAATCCATCGAAAAAAGCCATAAACGGAACGCGCGATTTTAAGGTTGCGAGGTGAGATACACCGGCAAGATCCATTTCTTCCTGAACCGATCCGGCAGCCAACATAGCAAATCCAGTCTGACGGGCAGAATACACGTCGCTGTGATCACCAAAGATTGATAAAGCGTGACCAGCAAGAGCACGTGCACTAATATGAAATACGCAGGGAAGTAATTCTCCGGCAATTTTATACATATTTGGAATCATCAGCAACAGTCCCTGTGAGGCAGTGTAAGTTGTAGTTAACGCGCCCGATTGCAGAGCTCCGTGAACAGCACCTGCAGCTCCACCTTCGCTTTGCATTTCGGCTAAACGAACTGGACGACCAAAAATGTTGGTTCTTCCGTTTGCTGCCCATTCGTCAACATATTCGGCCATGGTTGATGATGGCGTAATTGGGTAGATACAAGCTACCTCGCTGAACATGTAACTGATATGCGCTGCGGCATAATTTCCGTCACATGTAATGAACTTCTTTTTGTTTGCCATTTTTGAAAATTTTAATTCGTGTTTTATTTTATTTTTTATCTGTTAATATTTCTGATTAATATAAAAAGCCAAAGAGCCACAACGGAATAACATCTCCCTTTCCAATTTCAATCATGTCAGCTGCCGCAAAATATCCATTTTCTTCAGGTAACGTATATTTCCCGCCAACACTAAAGTGAATCTGATCATTTACTTTGAAATCGGCTTTTTCCGAACTTTTTATCCGATGTTTGTATCCTACCTGATTGTAAAAGAACGTTTTTCGAAGTATTTTACTATTGATGTTTGCATCGTCAATAGCATACATCAGATTGGTGTTGTGCAAATAAACAAGGTCTGGTTTCTTAATTTCATCCTCGTTACCATTCGAGAACAGCATATTGATAATTCGTGCATTTTTCATGTACCTCAGGTAGTTCATAATGGTTGCCCTTGAGGTTTGTACATCGGCGCTTAATTTACTTACATTTGGTGAAAAAGGAACTTGGCTGGCAATAATTTGCAAAAGCTTTCGAAGTTTCGGAAGGTATTGTAAATCAATTTGATTGAGGTATGTAACGTCGATTTCGAGCGCCAGATTGATATGTTTTAAAAGAGTTTCGCTGTAAAAGCCTTTGTTGTCGAGAAAATAGGGGTAAAAACCATCTTTCAGATAATCGTTGAAATAAGCCAGAGGTTTAACTTCCTGAACGATCTCCTGGGCAATACTGATGTGATTGGTTAATATCTCTTGAAGAGAATACCTCCTGAAATTTAGATTCGACTGATAATTTAAATACTCCCTGAACGAAAGACCTTCAAGGTGATATATTTTGGCAATATCAATTAATTCATTATTTCCTTCCAAAACACGAAGAACAGGAGAGGCTGAGAATATTATTTTCAGTTCCGGAAAATTGTCATAGCATGTTCTTAATTCAGAGGCCCATTCCGGATATTTGTGAATCTGGTCAAAAATGAGAGTTTTTCCACCGGTTTTATAAAATTCGTCAACAAACGAAACAATCTTGCGCTTAGTGAAGTAGAAATTATTCAGGTTTACATACAGGCAGCTTTTGTCATTCAAATACTTTTCTTTCACAACATTAAGTAGAAATGTTGTTTTCCCGACTCCCCGAAATCCTTTGATCCCGATGATTCGGTCATCCCAGTTTATATCATCCAGAAGTTCTCTTCGGATGGTATTTAGGTTTTGTTCCTGTAAAGTATTATGAATATTGACTAAACTTTGCATTTGCAGAAATTTATGCAACAAATCTAATCATTGTTTTCAGTAAATTGCAATCTGTAGATAGCAAAATAGATTTAAAAATGTAATTTAGATTTGTTAAAAATAGCAATTCATTGCAATGTGTAGTTCGTAATTATATTAAATTTGGGTCTTTTGCTTGAATGACCTAAGGTCTGGATTTCTGAAATGTGGATTAGCCCTGTTGTGGAGTTGTCAAATTGAGTAATTTTATGCCGTAAAATCTTCCCCGATGGTAAAACAGAAGCCCGAGTTATTAGCTCCAGTTGGCAATATTGAATCTTTTTACGCTGCTCTGAATGCCGGAGCTGATGCCATTTTTATGGGACTTCAGGAATTTAATGCTCGCGGACGGGCAAGCAATTTTACGCGACCATTGCTTCAGTTGGCTGTTCTGAAAGCTCGCGAGAAAAATGTAAAAATATATGTCACGCTGAATGTTCTGATTAAGAATCGGGAACTTGATCAATTGATTGATGTACTTGCTTTTCTTGATGCGGTAAAAGTGAATGGCGTGATCATACAGGATTGGGGAACTTATTATATTGCCCGAAAGTATTTTCCACGACTGGTATTGCATGCAAGTACCCAAATGGGAAACCACAACTCGGTTGGAGTCAATTTTGGCTGTTCCAAAGGAATTGTTCGTACTGTTTTGGCTCGTGAATTAACTATGACGGAATTGGAGACAATTGCCCAGCAAAGTAAAGCAGAATTGGAGGTTTTTATTCATGGGGCGTTGTGTTATTCTTTTTCAGGAATGTGCCTGTTTAGCAGCTATTCCGGAGGACAAGGAGCCAATCGTGGCATTTGCAAGCAAAGTTGCCGCCGTATTTATCAGGAGGGAGGAGAGCAACATGCTCTATTTAGTTTGAAAGACAATCAACAAATCGAAAATCTTCAGCGGTTGGTGGAACTTGGCATTCGCTCTTTGAAAATTGAAGGCAGGATGAAATCTGCGGACTACGTTTATCAGGTTTGCAAGGCTTACCGAATGGCGCTCGATGATCCTAATAATATTGGAATGGCAACACAAATGCTAGAATTGGATATGGGACGCGAAAAGACAGCCTGGTTTTTAGGTGGAAATATAAGCGATGGAATTACTAACGATCCTTCGATTGGTATCCATATTGGGCAGATTACTGACGTTAGCAGGAAAACCATTTCGTTTACCAGTTCTGAAAAGCTGGAAGAAGGTTATCGTATCCGGGTTCGAAATTCGAATGATGACGAGCAATTGTACGTGAAGATTGAGAATTTTAGTCTGAATGGAAATGTATATCAGGTTCCGGCTGATTTATTTGGAAAGGTAGCCAAAGGTGACGATGTGCTTTTGGTTCGGGTTAAAACTCAAAGTTTTTCTTCTCGGTTGGGAAATGTGAATTCATTTCCGGAGTTGAAAAAAATACCGGTAAAAAAGCAGGAGATTCGAAGAGGATTACTAATTGACGGCAGCAAATTGCAAAAGCCGATGTTGCTCGTCCGGATTGGAAGCCCGGAATGGTTGCCTAAGTTGCGTTTTGACGATTACGATGCTGTGATTCTTTCGTACAAGCGCTCAGATTGGGAGAAATTTGACCCGAATTCTACAGTTCATCAGCAAAACAGACAAAAGATACGGATTGAGCTTCCTAAATTTATTTCAGAGAAGCATCTTGATTTCTATCGGACGCTTGCCATGAAATTAATTTCATCTGGATTCAATCACTTTTTCATCAGTCAGTTATCGCAAAAAATGCTACTCCCTTCCGGAGCGAAAGTGAGTTGTAATGAGAATGTGTATGTTTTGAATGACGCCTCAGCTCGCATGTTGCATGAAGAAAAGATTACCGATTTTACCTATCCGCTTGAGAACGATGTGGATAATTTACTGTCAATGAGCAATAAACAAGGAATTGTTCCACTGTATTTTTATCCTGAATTATTCTATTCCCGAATGCCGGTTAAGATAAATCAGGAAAACAATTTGTTTGCCGACGAAACCAATAAAAAATTCAGAGTCTCAGTAAAAGATGGGATTACCATTGTTCATCCATCTATTCCGGTTGCATTGTTTCATTACCGGACTCAATTAGAAAAGAACGGATTTAACAGGTTTTTAATTGATTATTCAGGAGAACTGATGACTGCCAATGTGGTTAAGCGAATTCTGAAAAAGTTTCTCGATTCGGAAGCAGTTCAACCTTCCACGAACTTCAACTTCAAATTGGGTCTAAAATAAAAAAGAGAGCTTTTAGGGCTCTCTTTTTGCATATGTCAGTAAATCTGTTTATTGGTCGTTCATAGAAACAAGGAACTCTTCAATCGAATCGGTTCTCATGATGCGGGTTTTGATAAATTCCATCGCTTCAATCGAGTTCATATCGCTGAGGAAATTGCGCAAAATATAAGTCTTGTCGAGCATATTCTTGTTCATCAGCAAATCTTCGCGACGTGTACTTGAAGACGTAATATCCACCGCAGGGAAAATACGTTTGTTCGACAATTTCCGGTCGAGTTGTAATTCCATATTACC
>JBBQXI010000115.1:0-10159 GCA_038209805.1 Bacteroidales bacterium
AGAAATGGCTTACCTACGTTATCAAAAATATTAACGACACTAAAACTTCTGAGCTCAAAGATCTATTACCCCAATTTATCGACAAAAATCTAATCATATAGAATGCGTTTGTTGGGGTGGATACGTTCAATCTTTCTTTTCCTATTTCAATATCGATCCTAATAATATCCGAAACAATATAGATGTAGCTGGAGGAGCGCTCATGGACATTGGTTGCTACTGTGTTTCTTTTCCACGATTTTTGTTTGATGCTGAGCCAACGCGTGTGGTTTCCTGTGTCGATCGTGATCCGGTGATGAAAACCGACCGGCTGACTTCTGCAATGCTCGATTTTGGTGATGGAAAAGTTTCGACCTTTACTTGTTCAACTCAATTGATGCCCTATCAAAGAGTGAACCTTCTTGGTACTAATGGACACATCGAAATTGAAATTCCGGTGAATGCTCCAAAGGATGCTTCAAGTAAAATCTGGATACGGACAAAAAACGGTTCCGAAGAAATTATCGTCGAAGCCGTTGACCAATATACACTTCAGGCAGAACAATTTGCCCAAGCAATAATCGAAGACAGGCCAGTTCCAACTAGCTTGTCTGATGCGGTTAATAATATGAAAGTGATTGAAGCTATTTTCGAAAGTGCCGAGTTGAGCGCCTGGAAAACAATTGTTTAAATCGTTTATTCCTGAAAACAATCCTCTAAAACGGATTGTGCCGAAGGACCTTCGTTGAACAGCAAATCCAGAATGCTTAAATCGGGAACGAACCCAAATTTTTCGGTGAAAACCTGTGTGTAAGGTTGAGCAATGAAGTGCGGATCAGGAGCAATCAAATGAGTTTTCGGGCTGACCTGTTCCCGAAAATTCAAACAATTTTCAGGAATTTGTTCGAAATCTTCTGTCAGGTTTAAATTGACCGGAATTTCCAGGATTTCCAAAATAGTTTCGGTGATTTGCTGATTGAAATCAAACAGGAACTCATGCTTTTTTCGGAAGAATATTTCAATGTCGTCGGCATAGTATTCAAAAAAGGGGGATGAGTTGTAGGCCGAAAAGATGGTTCGCCAGTGGTTTCGCTGCCATTCTTCGTCGTAAGCAATCCGCAAATCTTTGATTTTTACTTTTTGCGAACGTCCTTTTTCAACCGGAACAATAAGCGAAATAGGGCCGTTCGCGCCCAAAATAACCGTACGGTTTCGGTATGTTTGTTTGACGAAATTTTCGAGCTGCTCGATGTAAATTTCAGGATAAGTTGCCAGTTTTGAAAAATACCTGACAGGGGCAAAATATGCTGTGCTCAGCAGTATTCCAGTATATTGTGTCATTGCTATTCGTTAAAAAATCCTCCTTTGTAATCGCTACCCATGCTCACCCCTTCCGAATCAACAACTTCATCTTTGTCGGCCACTATTTCTTCACTCTTTTCAAGTTCACGAACCACTTTTTTGAGATCTCTTCTCAGTTTAATGATAGTCGGAAGTTGTATCATCATGGATAATAAAAACCCAAAGATCAGTCCGAAAAGCAGAACATATACCACCGGTACATCCTCCATTTCCCAATGGATAAATTTGATGTTCAGCAATAATTGGTTCTGAACTGTAAAAATGACCAGCAGCACCGTGAGAATTAGAAATATAATAACTTTCCAGGACATATAATTTGCATTATCTGATACAAAAGTAACTAAAAGCCTGATAGAGAACAAATGTGTTTGGCTTTGGTTTTGTGGGATTTAAATGGGCAATATTTTAAAAACGAAAAAGGATAACTTTTTGGGTTATCCTTTTTACGTTATGTGATTGATTGGATTTCTAGTGTACAAACGAGAACAGTCGGCTCCAACGAACTTTGTTGTAGAACGGTTGATCTTTGTCCATTGAAAGCCAGATGAATACTGCTTTCCCTACGATATGGTCTTCAGGAACAAAACCCCAGTAGCGCGAGTCAGCCGAATTATTACGGTTATCGCCCATCATCCAGAAGTAATCCATTTTAAAGGTATAGCTGTTGGCAACCGAGCCGTTAATGTAAATGGTACTGTCTTTTACTTTGAGGTCGTTTTCTTCATATAAGTCAATAATACGCTCATACATTGGCAGGTTATCCATTGTCAGTTTCACCGACTGGCCTTTTTTTGGAATTTCGAGTGGTCCGAAATTATCCACATTCCAAGGGTATTTGTTGCTGAATGGGAAAATGTTCTGATCCCAGTTTCCGGCAGGCACAACTGTTGGTTGAAGCGATTTTACATTTTTCAAGGCTTTCAGTTTCTGCTCATTTTCAAGCGTTAACGGGAAAAGATATTGTGTATTTGATATCACATGACGATCGTCTTCAGCAATATTCATTTGCTCCAACATCCGTTTGTTCAACCCGGTTCCGTCGGTGGTTACAATGCTTTCGCGTTGCATTCCGGGGAAATGAGTTTGCTCTTTACCGTTTACATAAAGCTGTCCGCCTTTTAGTTCAATCACATCGCCCGCAATACCCACGCACCGTTTGATGTAATTTTCACGTTTGTCGACCGGACGGGCGATGATGTCGCCAAAAGTCTCCTTTTCGTCCCAAACGCGTTTCCGGCCATAATTGCGAACCAACGAATAATAGCTTTGGTTCTGAACGTTTACAGCTACTGTATCTCCTTCAGGAAAGTTGAAAACCACCACATCGTTGTTTTTTACTTTTCCGAAACCAGCAATGCGTTTGTATGGATTTTTGATCCACTCCACATACGATTTCTGAGTTTTCGAGAAAGGCATGGTGTGATGCACAAACGGAAAAGAAAGTGGTGTATTCGGAAGTTTTGGACCGTATGAAGTTTTGCTTACAAACAGGTAATCGCCAATTAACATCGATTTTTCCATCGAAGAAGTTGGGATTGTATATGCTTCGATGAAAAACATACGGATGAATGTAGCAGCAATTACCGCAAAGATAATGGCATCGACCCATTCAACTACTTTAGTTTGTTTTCCGTCCGGAGTGTTTTTCTTTTTCCAGAAAGCCCAGTGAACTTTTTTCGAGATATAAATATCGAAAATTACGGCAAGGCCAATCAGCCACAAAAAGCTTTCGATCCAGATTACCCAAAGCAAGTATATAAAACCAACCAAGGCAAACTTGAACCATTTGTTAGAAAGTAATTCCTTCATTTTTATAGTATTTTAAAGATTTAGCAAATCATTCATCGACAAAATTCCTTTTTTGTCGAAGCTGTATTCGGCAGCTAAAACAGCACCGAATGCAAGTCCTTTGCGGTTTTTGGCGCAATGGGTTATTTCAATGTAATCAACTTCCGAATCGTAATTGATGATGTGTGTGCCGGGAACCTGACCTTCGCGCTCTGAAATAATTCCAATTTCGTCGGCAAGACCAGTGGTGCGATTAACCCACGATTTTTTTGATGGAATGTTTTCGATAATTCCTTCCGCAAGAGTTATGGCAGTGCCGCTAGGTGCATCAAGCTTTTGGGTGTGATGAATTTCCGTCATTTCAACCGAATATTCAGGGTGGTTAGCCATTAGTTCGGCTAGTCTTTTATTCAGTGCAAAAAAGATATTTACTCCCAGACTGAAATTTGAAGTATAGAAAAAAGTTCCATTCAAATCCTTGCACAATTGATATACTTCTGCCTGTTTTTCAAGCCAACCGGTCGTTCCACTTACTACCGGAATTCCAGCTTCAAAACATAATTTATAATTGGCTGTGGCCGAAGCAGGCGTGGTGAATTCAATCGCAACATCTGCTTTTTTTAGATTGGTCAAATTCAATTCATCTGGGTTGGTAATATCAATTTTCAATACTATTTCGTGTCCGCGGTTAAGAGCTATTTTTTCAATCTCTTTCCCCATCTTTCCGTAACCGATTAATGCAATCTTCATTCTTAGTAGTTCTAATTTTGGGTCAACAAAGATATAAAATCAAGGCTAATATAGTGATACATGGAAAAGGAATCTGATTTTTTCGATAAACGTGCTTTCAGCTCCGGTAAACACTGTTGTTTGGCTTTTATTCACTTGTTTGATAGCGCTTCAAAATTCCATCTTTTTAGACCTCCGGTGTTATTTTCTGACTACATTCGTGATTGAAAATGAAACTGAATGATGATTTATGTTAAAACTTGTTGCAACTGATTTGGACGGAACTTTTTTGAAGAATGACAAGTCAATTTCCAAAGAGAATATTGATATGCTTCACTTTTTAGGTGAAAATGGTATTGTGCGGGTAATTGCAACCGGTCGAAACCTTAAAAAGACCATTGAGGTTATTCCTTCAGAAATTCCATTCGATTACATCGTTTTTTCTTCCGGAGCCGGGGTTTATGATCCCAAAAATAGTAAGCTGCTGTATCATAAGAATCTGAGTAAATTAGTTGTTCAGCAGCTGGTTGATTTTTTGGTTGAAAACGATCTAAATTTTCACCTTTTTAAGCCTGTTCCGGAGAACCATAACTGTTGGTATCATCGCGGAAGTGTTTCATGTTCCGAATTTGAGAGCTATTTCGAATATCTGCGGTCGCATTCAGAACCATTGCTGCACAATCAGCTAATTAATTCAGAAGCTTGCCAGTTTCTGGTTGTTTTTCCGAACAATTTGGAGCGTTTCTTGTCTCTTAAGAGCGCTATTGAGAATCAATTTAAGGATGTGAAAGTTGTTCGGACAAGCTCGCCACTGGAAACCGGGTACATTTGGATGGAAATTTTTCATCAATCGGTCTCGAAAGGGAATGGGGTTAAATTTGTTTGCGACACACTGGAAATTGAACATGAATATACATTGGGCATTGGCAACGATTTCAATGATTTAGACTTACTGGAGTTTACCAATTATTCGTACATCGTTGAAAACGGGCCTGATGAAATGAAAAATCGCTTTTTGTTGGCTAGTTCGAACGAAGAAAATGCTTTTGCAAGAGCCATCGAAAAACACTTATAAGAAACAGAAAACAAATAAGAAACCGTAAAACGCATTGAAAATGAGAAAAATACTTACTGTAATTTGGATACTGGCAGCAACACTTTGCTTTGGTCAGCCTCAAATCAAACTGAGCGATCCATTACCAACCGATCCAAAAGTAACCAAAGGGGTTTTAGCAAACGGAATGACTTATTATGTGAGAGCAAACAGTACGCCGAAAAACAGGGCAGATCTTTACCTGGTTGTGAAAGCCGGGTCTGTTGAAGAAGATGATAATCAATTGGGATTAGCTCACTTTGCAGAGCATTTGGCTTTTAACGGGACTAAAAATTTCCCGAAACACGAGCTGATCAATTATCTGGAATCGATAGGAATGGAGTTTGGTCCTGAAATCAATGCTTATACAAGCTTCGATGAAACTGTTTACATGATTAAAGTTCCGATCGATAGCACAAAGTTCATGGATAAAGGATTGCAGGTTCTTTACGATTGGGCCAGTCAGGTGACCGATGCCGATGATGAAATTGAGAAGGAGCGGGGAGTTATTCACGAGGAATGGCGCGGTGGACGCGATGCCGACGAGCGCATGATGCAAAAATGGCTTCCGGTTTTTTTACGCGATTCGAAATATGCCGATCGGCTTCCGATTGGTAAAATGGAAATTGTCGATCATTTCGCACCGGAATTGTTGCGTAAGTTCCGAAAAGATTGGTATCGTCCCGATCTGGAAGCTGTTGTCGTTGTTGGCGATTTCGATCAGCAGGCCATGGTGAAGCAAATTACTGAAATGTTTTCTAAAATTCAGGCAGTCAAAAATCCAAGAAAAAAAATTGCTTATGATGTTCCCAATCACAAGGAAACTTTAGTCTCGGTAGTGACCGACAAGGAAGCGCAATATGCTGTTGCACAGATTTATTATAAACATCCGCTTGAAAAATCGAAAACCATAGGTGATTATCGTAAGGGAATCGTCGAAGGTTTGTACAATGCGATGATTAATGATCGGTTGTCGGAGTTGACTCAAAAAGAAAATCCACCATTCCTGATGGCAAGTTCGGGCTATGGTGCGCTTTTTGGCCCTAAAAGTGTGTACAATTCGGTGGCTGTTTGTCAAAATGATAAGATTGAAGTGGGAATTAAGACAGTGCTTATCGAGAATGAACGTGTGTTGAAGTTTGGGTTTACACAAAGCGAACTCGATCGGCAGAAGGCTGTTCTGATGACATCGTTGGAGAATGCTTTCAATGAACGGGAAAAACAAAAATCTGAAGCCTATGCCGAAGAATATAAACGGAATTTCCTGACTACAGAAGAACCTTTCCCGGGTATTGAGAACGAGTATAAATATTATCAGGCGTTTATTCCTGAAATTAGGTTGGAAGAAGTAAATGCTTTGGCAGCGAAATGGATTACCAATGAAAACAGGGTGGTTATTTTAACAGCGCCTGAAATTGAGGGTGTTGCCGTTCCATCGGAAGCCGACATCAGGGAATATCTTGATGAAGTCGAAGAGACACCAATTAAACCGTATGTCGATAATGTTACAGATAAGCCACTCATTTCGAAAGAGCCAACTGCCGGTTCAATTGCGTCAATCCGGAAAATGGTTCAGGTTGACGCTGAAGAATGGACGCTTTCGAACGGGGCAAAAGTGATTGTGAAATCAACCGATTTTAAAGATGATGAAATCCTTTTCTCTGCATACAGTTTGGGCGGAAGTTCGCTTTACGGGCCAAAAGATGATGTTTCGGCAGAAATGGCTCCATCAATTCTTGCTTTGAGTGGCTTGGGCGATTTCGATAAAGTGTCGCTGGATAAACTCATGTCAGGAAAAGCAGTTTCAATAAGTCCGTATATTAGCGATTTACGCGAAGGATTTAGCGGCGGTTCTTCGGTTAAAGATACTGAAAGCCTGTTTCAGTTAATTTACATGTATTTTGTTGGTCAGCGAAACGACCAATCTGCATTTAATTCTTTTATGTCGCGCACTGCCGGCATTCTGGAAAATAAAAAGTCATCTCCGGAAGCAGCATTTCAGGATACTTTGCAGGTAGTTTCGGCCAATTACAGTCCTCGCAAACGACCGATGACTGCCGAAATACTGAAAGAAGCCAATCTTTCGAGAATAGCTGAAATTAACCATGAGCGTTTCAGCGATGCAAGCGATTTTAAATTTTTCTTCGTTGGAAAGATTGATAAGGAAACTCTAAAGCAACTGGTGGTAAAATATCTGGCCTCAATTCCCTCGACTCACAAAAATGAAAATTGGAAGGACGATGGAATTAATGAACCTTCAGGAGTTGTAGAGAAAACTGTGTATAAAGGTCAGGATGCTAAGAGTATGCAATACCTTGTTTTTCATGGAAATTATGAATATACCCGAAGAAATAATCTGTTGATCAGCGCAGTAAGTAAAATTCTGACAACCCGTTTATTGGAAGTCATTCGCGAAGATAAAAGCAGCGTATATTACATTGATGCCAATCCTTCGATAGAGAAATTTCCTGAAGCGAAATACAGTGTGGCTATCAATTACGGTGCCGATCCTGCAAAATTAGCTGAATTGAAAGACGCTGTTTTCGCCCAAATCAAAGATATTGCCACCAACGGACCATCGGCTACCGATTTGCAGAAAGCTAAGGAAAAACTGCTTCGGGAGCGTGAAACAAACTTGCGCGAAAACAGATATTGGCTGAGTGTATTGAGTAATACATGGTTTAGCAGCAATGCCGATTTCAGCCAATTTGGTGATTATAATAACATTGTAAATTCATTTACAGTTGACGATATAAAAGCTGCCGTTGCTAAGTGGTTCGATTTTAAAAATTACTACGGAGTAGCGCTAAAGCCAGAAGCTGCCAAATAATCTGGACTGATTCTGCTTGATATGCTGTTTTGAAATGCTGTAGGCGCATTTCAAAACAGCATTTTTTTTTCAATTATTCCGGAATAATTTTATGTTGAAATTAGATTGTTGCCTGCCAGCAATAGGTTTTGGCAAAATCAATTGTTTTTATAATGATGAACATTTTAAAACTAACTATGTTTTTGCTAAATACCAAATGATTAGGATTAACACAATTGACTTTTAAAAACGATATACTGCATGGTTAATAGATATCTGCTTATGCTAATTTTTAATTTAATCTCTTTTATATCCTTATGCCTGAATTACACAAAAAACAACCGCATCTTTCAATAAGAGAATTTGTTAAAGAGTATTGGTATATTTATTGGGCAAATGCAAGCACTGCACCTTTATCGAACACACCTACGCCCGAAGAAGCTATCTGTTTCTTTCCCCGAAATCTAGCATCAAAAAGGATTGATGGGAAATTTGTCAAAACACCTGACACTTTTATAATCCGCCAATCTTCTAATCGGATTGACATGCTCATTCCCGATGATTATGTCTTGTTTAAAATTATTTTTCAAACCGGTGGTTTTCAACGGTTATTTGGTATTCCCATGTCATCATTTGCAAACGAACATACTGAAACAATTTCTGTTTTAGGCAACCCAATCAAAGAATTAAAAGAACAATTAGTTAATGCCGCAAATTTTGAGGAAATGACCAGTTTTGCCGACAACTATTTGATGAGTCAGGCAAAAACTTTTAAGACTTTTAAACATCCGATTGACTTTGTGATAAATCAAAAAGGCTTGCATCAATATTCGTTGGATCGATTGGCTTCCGATGCTTGTCTAAGCAGTAGACAGTTTGAACGTAAATTTTTAGAACGTATAGGTATAAACCCCAAAATGTATCAGCGGATCTTAAAGTTCAACGAGGCTATGAAATTGAAAAAAGATTCACCAAATCAAACCTGGGCTGATATTACTTATTTGGTTGGGTATTATGATCCGATGCACTTAATGCGTGATTTTAAACAATTTACAAATAAAACACCTACTCATTTTGATTTTGGAAATGCAATTATTTATTAAAGTTGTCGGTTTTTTACTATTTCCCCATACATCCTGATACTACTTTTGACTTTGCAATAATATTTAGGCGAATCCGATTGAACAGTGATAATGAATCCGGCTTATGTGATTCGATTTTAAGAGAGAACGCAAAGCCCAAAACCGTTTGGCTGAAAGTTTTTGTTGGACAACATATATCAATTTAATAATCATAAATATCCAATATGAAACATACTAAAACCATTGCACTCATTAGCTTTTCAGGATTTGTACTATTTCTTGCAATAGTATTCACCCTGCATTTTTTACGGCCAGATAAAAACCTGCTTACTTGTTTTGTTAGTGAATATGCAGTTGGTAGTTACAGTTGGTTGATGACGATCGCCTTTTTAACACTTTCAAGTGCAGCAGCACTATTGTTAACAGGATTGTTACTTACTATCATAGCATCTATAACCAGCAGCATAACGCTGGGCATTTTTAGTTTTGGAATATTGTTAGCTTCAATATTCCCAACAGATGTGCCAGTAGTGCCGCCAACACCAACTGGCTTAATACACGCCTTAGCTGCATTATTTGCATTGATAAGTCTCAGTATTTCAATGATTGCCTGGGGCTTTGTTTTTAAGAAAAATGAAAACTGGAAAGGCTTTGCAAAACCCTCTATGATTTTTGGTGCTATTAGTCTGGTATTGTTCATTGCTCATTTTGTAAGTCCTGGTCCATTAAAAGGGCTTACACAACGAATTTTATTAGGATGGGATATTAGTTGGTTGCTTTTGGTGAGCTGGAAATTGTATCGTAATTCAGAATTTATTTTGCCGACAAAGAGGATAGAGTAACAACTTTTTCAGAAGCAATGAACTTTGTGACATGAAAATAAAAAGTCTATACATAACATAGCGAGACTGGCATACACTTAAAAACCTAAAATAGCATTATGGAAAAGGAATATGAAAATTTAAATCGGAGAAACTTAATCAGACAATTAACATTTGGTGCATTGAGCGGTTTTGCATTTCTCAATATTAGTTGGCAGTCGGACCGTAAGATTAACGCCAACGAAATTAAACATGACGTAAACAAACCATTAAAACCAGTTCTTACAAAAGCAGGAACAACACAAAAAGCCGCTGACGGAATTGATTTCGGATTTAAAATGAGAAGTAATCAGAAAAACGGACAGTTTAGTTGTACCGAAGAAATATTATT
The DNA here is from genome assembly GCA_038209805.1 of Bacteroidales bacterium. Taxonomy (GTDB): domain Bacteria; phylum Bacteroidota; class Bacteroidia; order Bacteroidales; family Prolixibacteraceae; genus Aquipluma. The sequence goes on from JBBQXI010000115.1 coordinate 10,055, forward strand.
ACCAAAAACATTAGGTGTTCCTGTTCATAAACACGATGAACTTGATGAAATAATGCATGTTTTAGAAGGCACAGTGCATGTTCTTGTCGGCGAAGAGGTATTTGA
>JBBQXI010000116.1:0-10149 GCA_038209805.1 Bacteroidales bacterium
TATAGTGGCTTTTGGACCGATGTAGGCACTAGAGGCCTGGGAAATACGCCTTGGTGCGCCATTACGGTATAAATAATTCACATTAGCTTTGGCCTGGGCTTCTGTTTTGTAATAATCGACATCTGTTAAAGATGATTTTGGACTTTCATCCAGAAACTCGTTACATGAGGTCAACCAAAGAAGGCCCACTGATAAGCATATTAATATCTTTTTCATGGTAGTTTTCGTATTAAATTAGTTAAAATGTTACGTTTACTCCCATTGTCCAAGTTCTGGCTCTTGGGTATGAGAAGAATGTCATGTTCTGTCCAAACTTATTAGAGTCTCCCTGAGATGTTGATTCAGGATCGTATCCGTTGAACTTACTAGAACAGATCATAAATGCATTATTCACATTAGCATATAAACGTAGGTTTGCAACACCGATCGATTTGCATTTTACACTAGGAATGTTATACCCCAATTGAATAAGATTAGCTCTTATATAAGAACCATCGGCAATCCAACCAGAATCTACTGTAGTGTTTTGTCCTGCATGTCCGGAATTACTTAAATAGATAGCTTGCTCCATTGTATTCGGATTGGTTCCGTTATATGCATCATATAAGATATTGCTCAACCCGTTTGTAATACCAAAACGGTCGTAAGTTGAATGGTAGAATTGTTGCATTGTTTCTACTCCCCATACAAATTGCATATCAATGGTTAAATCAAAATTCTTGTAAGTAAAGTTATTGATGAAACTACCAGTCCAGTCAGGCATACCTTTACCTATGATTTCTTTTTCTGTAGTACGTTTTGCACGACCTACCTGGCTCTTTGTGCAAGTACCTGCGGCAAAGTCTTCGTCGGTATAGACACCTAATCTTCTGTAACCATAAAAGCTACTTAAATTCTCGCCAACGCGTAAAATACTTTCAGAACCTCCAACCCAGCCATTCATTTCAATGTCTTCGTCGTTTTCGCCCAAATGAAGAATTTTGTTTTTATTGTAGTTTAGGTTCAACGTAGCGTTCCATTTAAAGTCTTTAATCCGAACAGGAGTAGCATCAACCATAATATCAAAACCTTGATTCTGTACTGAACCGATGTTTTTGAAAATTGAACCATAGCCTGAAGAAGTTGGCAATGGGCAGTCAAGCAACAAATCTGTGGTTTTCTTTTGATAATAAGAAATATCAAAGTTTAATTTGTTTTTCCACAAACCCAGGTTGAATCCAAGATCAAATTGGGCTGTTTTTTCCCATTTTAAATCAGGATTTGCGATTGAGTTTATGTATGAATAAGCAGATCTTGAACCGTCGAGAAGCAATGTGCCTGATTCTACAGAAGCTAATGATTGATATGGATCAATTTCAGAATTACCAGTTAATCCATAACTTGTATGAAGTTTTAAATTGCTGATTGTTTCGCTGTTCTTCAAGAAGTTTTCCTGAGATACGTTCCATGCTAAACCTGCAGATGGGAAGAAGGCATATTTATTATTTTTTCCAAATTTTGAAGATCCATCATAACGACCAGTCACAGTTGCAGAATACTTATCATTATACGTATATCCAAGACGAAGAAAATATGAATTCATCGACCACTTATTGTAACTGGATGAAGGTGTTGAAGGTGTTGTACCTGCGCCCATATTGTTCCATTCGAAGAAATCATCACTGAATCCTTCGGTGCGGGATCCATCGTAGTTATAATTCCGTTCTTGCCATGAAAGGCCAGCCATTGTATTCAGACGATGCATGCCAATCACCTTATTATAGGTCAGATACGATTCTTCTTGCCAATAGAGTGTGTTGGTGTGATTTATTTCGGCCCAACCGTTCGGCATGGATATATTATTCAGTGTAGTGGAAGAATAACCGCGGTATGTTATGTTGTGATTATCAATACCTAGCTGAGTTTTAAGGTCAAGTCCATCTAACAAATGAAACGTTAAAGCTGCGTTCCCAAATATCTGAGTGTTGTAGTTCATTCGTTTCTGCAGTTCCAAAATAGAAACCGGATTCGACATTCCTTCAAATCCAAAAGTATCTGACATTGATGAGCTTGCCGAGTTTGTGTATTTGCCGTTTGCATCTCTTACTGGTAACCATGGCAACATTTCAATCATCGTGCGTCGGGCATCCTGTCCTCCACCTGTTTCCGGAGTGTAACGTCCCCAAGAATGGTTTGCCATTAAATTAATGGAAGTTGATAACCATTTTGTTGGTTTGGCATCAAAAGAAAGCTTAGCATTCAAGCGTTTGCTGTAAGTATTATTAACAACCCCTTCCTGATCAGTATAATTGATAAATGCACCAGTTGAAGAAGTTGCTCCAGCCTGCTGAATATTCAGTTGATGGTTTTGAGAGAAAGCTGTTCTGGTTGCTTCTTTCTGCCAATCGGTATCGTACAAAGGATTTCCTGACGCGTCAAAATAGTTACGATCAGTAAACCATTTCGTTTTGTCTAGCGACCATGTTTTATTCATGTACTTATTTTCGTTTGCAAGTCCCTGCATAAAAGCATCGCTCCACTCCTGCGAATTAAGCAAATCCATATAACGAGCTACACTACTTACGCCTGCAGATCCCTGATAACTTATTGTAGTTCCTTCGCCATCCTTTTTTCCATGTTTTGTAGTAACGAGAATAACACCGTTAGCACCGCGCGCACCATAAATAGCTGCCGAAGAAGCATCTTTTAATACTTCAATACTTTCGATGTCATTAGGATTCATCAGTCCAAAATTCTCCATTACCACGCCATCAACCACATAAAGCGGATTTGACGAGGAATTAATAGTGGACAAACCTCTGATAACTACACGGCTTTGATAAGCTCCTGGCTGTCCTGAATTTGAATAGATACTTACACCAGAAACCTTACCTCTCAAATTATCCAATGCACTAAAGCTTTGGCTTTTAGCTAAATCAGATCCTTTGGCTTGTGAAATTGATCCTGTTACATCCTGTTTACGCATTGTACCGTAACCAATGGCCACTACTTCTTCAATACCAATGGTTTCTTCTTCCATAATTACATTAATGGTACTTTTTCCGCCCACCTGTATTGTTTGGGATTTCATACCTATGAAAGTGAATTCCAGAGTAGCATCATTTTCGACTTTGTTAAGCGAAAATTTCCCCTGACTGTCTGTAATAGTACCAGTAGTTGTTCCCTTAACTACTACTGAAACTCCTGGAAGTGAACCTCCTGAAGCTTCTGTTACCGTTCCTGATACTGATTTTTGCTGTGTGGAAACATTCGACATTTTATCTTCCTGAAACAGCAAGATGTGGCGGTCGGTTATAGAATAGGTCACGCCAGTTCCTTCGAAAAGAACACCCAAAGTTTGTTCAATGCTTTTACCTTTGAGATCGACATTAACTTTACGGTTCATGTCAATGTACTCGGCACTGTAGGCAAACCGAAATTCGCTTTGGTTCTCAATAGCTTCCAGAACGTCAACTACACGGGCATTTCGAAATTCGAGACTGAGTTTAGTGTTTTGACTGTAGAGACTGGCAGAAACCTGCATCAAACCTACAAATAGAAATAATAATGTTAGTCGCATAATTCTAAAACATTTTTTGTTCCAGATCGGAGGTAATAAGCCTCGGATTCTCGATTTTTTTTTCATAGTTTTAACTGATTTTATTATTAATAAATTCCATCATTATCTGATGGGGTTAACTAATCGGGAAGCGTTGCCGCGCTTTCCGATTTTTATTTTTCATCTCTTTAATTTACCTTATTTAGTTTCTTTTGTTGATTGTATCTTAATTTCATCACATTTCCACTTTGAACAACATCAACTGGAGTGATTTTTTCCATCAGACTTAAGATATTGCTCAATTTCTCATTTTTGATGGTGAATGTGTAGGGCAGATCCTTGATCTCATCGTCAACCTCAAACTTCTGGTTGTACCGTTTTTCGAGTTTGATGACCAATTCGCTGAGCGGAATGTTATATATGTTGATGATGCCATCTTTCCAGGATGTGAATAATTCGGTATTAACTGTTGAAAGGATCATTTCTTTATTCGTTTTGGTATAATCTACCAATTCGCCTGGATTCATCTCTTGTTTGCGGTCAGCTATTGAAGTGGACGCAAGCTCAATTTTTCCTTTTTCCAGAACTACCTGAATGTTTTTTTCTTCAGGATAAGCTGATACACTAAACTCGGTTCCCAGAACCTTTACTCGTAAATCTTCGCTTGCAACCACCAAAGGCAAATCTTTATTCTTATGAACTTTGAAATAGGCCTCACCAATCAATTCGATGTCGCGGTTGGTGGCCGAAAATTCATTGTTGTATTTGATTGTCGATCCGGAATTGACCCAGATAACTGTGCTGTCGGGTAGTACTACTTTTGAAATTTGTCCAAAATCAGCAGCTACAGTGGTGTATACAAGCGGATTGGTTTGTTGGTTGAATGACTGAAAATAAACGAACGCAGGAACAGCTATTAAGACCAGAAAAATTGCAGCATACCTGAAGAAGTTTAGTGCGCGCTGTTTACGTTGAACAGCCTCTTGCAATTCTTCCATCATTCGGTTTTGAATAGTTCTCCAATCATCAATAAATTCAGATGGAACAGACTCTTTCACAACTTCATCGTTCCAGTCTTCTTTTATTTGCTGAAATTCGTTCAGATGTTCATCTTTTCTGATCCAGTGAAGCAATTCGTTCTGCTCGTCATTCGAACATTTCCCTCTTAAATATTTGGTGATAATTGATCTCATTCTTTATGTGTTTCGTGAGGAGTACCCAACATTTTGAAAAACCCTACCTCTGAAAAAGGAAATTTTTCAATCTTGACAAAGGCAAGATTCAATTTGTAGATTTCAGATATAGAGTAAGTAGTTTTTAATAAAAGCTAATTGGCGATATTTATCCGATATGAGAAGGTATATCTATTTTAACATCAATACAATGACTACATAGAGTAGCGGAAATTTTTCCAACACTTCAGTTCTGATTTGTTCTTTGGCCTGATGAAGATGTTTTTCAACAGCTTTTAGCGAAATGCCTAATTCATCGGCTACATCTTTATTCTTTTTACCTTCAATTTTAGTCTTTGTAAAAACTAGTTTTCGTTTTTCCGGAAGTTTTTCGACTGATTCGCGAATGGCTTCGATCAGACTTTCCTCTAGTGTTTTTTCTTCTTTCCCAATAAAATCCAATTGGTAAAGGTGCTGAAGTTCATTTTCCTTGAGCAATTCAATGTTTTTTTCGAAGTCGCGCAACTTTTGATCGCGCAAATAATTCAGGCATTTATTTCGGAGCATTACAAACAGCAAGCTTTCAATGGATTGTGTGGATTTTATGGTGGTTCGTTTTTCCCATAGTTTCACAAAGCACTCCTGTACCAAATCGTTTGCCTGTGCCTGATCATGAATAAACAGATTACAATAGCCGAGCATTCGTGGAAATGTTTGTTTAAACAGTTCTTCGAAAGCTGAGGGATTGCCTTCTTTTAACCTAATATTTAACTGGATATTTTCCACTGAATACAAAGAAAAATGAATTTTTTATTTAATCCGCACAATTAACAAAATTTTGGAATTTAGTTGAGTTCCATGGGACGAAATAGAGAGCGAGTAGTCGATTGTGAATAGAGAAAATCACAATTTAAGCCAATCTTAAGAATAGTCTAATCATTCCTGAATCGGGGTTGTGTAATCTTTGTAAATAAAAAACAAAGACTATGATTTCAGCAACACACCTTCATGCAATGATTATTCATTTCCCGATTGCCCTTTTGATGGTAGGGTTTCTTTCGGAAGTAATTGCACTATTCAGTAAAAAAGAGTTTTTCAGTAATGCCGCATTTTATCTTTTATTGCTTGGCGCTTTGGGAGCCAGCGCGGCCTATCTTACCGGCAGCTATGCTGGCGAAGGAATTGAAGAAGGCCCCCTGAAGAACCCAATGGAACTGCACGAACAGGCTGCAACTTTGACGCTTATTTTGGCTATCGCTACCGCATTGTTTCGGGTTGTAGTTTACTATTTCAGGTACAACCGCAATTGGACAAAATGGGTAGGCATCATTTTATTTGTTGCCTTGGTTGGGTCAGTGGCAAGAACCGGATACCTGGGTGGTCAATTGGTTTATAGCCATGGAGCAGGAGTTCAATTGGCGCTTCCCGATTTTGGCAATACGGATGGCGATGATTAAACGCTTTCTGTATCTTTGAGTCAATATCATAAAGCAAATTCAACGATGCGAATTTTAACAGTAGAGGACGAGCCTTCTATTTCTAACTTCATCAGAGATGGATTGGAAGAAGAAGGCTTTGCCGTTGACGTGGCCGATAACGGTAAAAAAGGATTGCAACTCGCCTTGGATAACCAGGAAGAGTATGATGTAATTTTGCTCGACTGGATGTTACCCGGAATGAGTGGAATTGAAATCTGTCGCAACATCCGGCTCAAAAACAAAGTTGTTCCCATTATTTTCCTCACAGCAAAAGATACTGTTGATGATGTCGTTTTTGGGCTGGAAACCGGAGCCAACGACTACATTCGAAAGCCTTTTTCGTTTGAAGAACTGCTTGCCCGAATCCGCGTTTTGATGCGCAAAAATGAAACTCAGTTGACTGTTTTTTCTGCTGGTGACATTGTGTTGAACATTGAAAAACATACGGTGACCAAAAAAGGGAATCAGATTGAACTTACCCAGAAAGAATTTTCGTTGCTCGAATATTTTCTCCGGAATAAGGGAAAGGTTTGCCGACGGACACGCATCATTGAAAAGGTTTGGGATATTCATTTCGATTACGACAATTCGGTGATTGATGTGTACATCAATTCATTACGCAAAAAACTGGATGAACCCGGAAAACCATCGCTCATCACCACAGTGAGGGGTGTAGGTTATAAAATTGACACCGACGAATGACTTTAAAATTTAGAAACCGGATTGCACTTTTCAATACGCTAGCAGTTGCATTTACAACTGCCTTGGTTTTCCTTGCGATTTATTCGGTGGTTTACAGAACGGCTTATTCTCATTTAGACGATGACATTTTACTTGAAAAAGAAGAGGTCTTCAGTAACCTCGACTGGCACCGCGATTCCGTCATCATTAACAAAATGCCCGAATGGGATGAAGCCGAACACAATCAGGTTGAGGTTAATCCAACTTTCCTCCAAATTGCAGATTTAAAAGATAAAGTCATTTTCCGGTCCACTAATTTATTGGAAGATCAGATTCTAAGTAATCCGAATAAAAATCAGGAAACTTTTTACAATGGTGAAATTAATAAACAACGCATACGGCTTGGGCATTTCCCAATCAATAATGAGTCGGGTGTAAAAATTGGACAGTTAACAATTGCTATTTCGCAGCAGGAATCATACACCATTCTGAATAATTTGATCTGGGTTTTGCTGATCACATTTCCGCTTGTTTTGATCGTTCAGTTTGTAGTCTCCTCGTTGGCAGCTTCAAAAGCCATTGAACCGGTTAATCAGCTCATTGCTTCAGCATCTAAAATTGGCGATTCAAACATCAGTACCCGTTTGGTTTTGCCCGATCATCAGGATGAATTGTACCAGTTGACTCAAACCATTAACGAATTGCTTGCCCGAATAGAAACCAGTTTGCTGCAACAAAAGCAATTCACCAGCGATGCCTCGCATGAAATTCGCACACCTCTTTCCGGAATCAGGGGGACATTGGAGGTTTTAATACGCAAACAGCGCGAGCCACAGGTTTACGAAGAAAAAATTGCAGGAACAATCAAAGAAGTCGACCGGCTCGATTCGCTGCTGGAACAATTGCTTCAATTGGCTCGGATCGATTCCAGTAAGACTGCCCGGACGGAAACAATCTATCTCGCCGAGCTTATTTTGTCTTCAGGAGTAAAATGGAAAAAACAAGCTGCGGAAAAGAATATTAAACTGCAACTTGATATTCCTGAAGATGTTACCGTGATAGGCGATCAGCTTTATATTGAATTGATAATCGACAATTTATTAAGCAATGCTATTAAGTATGGTAAAGAAAATGGAAATGTTATTGCGAGCTGGAATGAGGCTTCGAAAACACTTTCTATTAACGACGATGGCATTGGAATCTCTGCGAAAGATCTCCCCAATATTTTTAACCGTTTTTATCGTGCCGACGAATCCAGAAGTTCGGTAGTGAAAGGGAATGGACTTGGACTCTCCATTGTGAAAAAGTTGGCCGACTTGCAGCACATCGACCTGCATGCTGAAAGTCAACCCGATAAAGGCAGCACTTTTATGTTGCAATTTCCCTCCTGAATTTATTAAGCTGATTTTAAGAATTGCTGAAGGAAGTTTAAATGTGCAAGGTTGCATATTTGTATCATTAATAAACTTCAAAAAAACAGAAAATGAAAAAGTCAACATTCGTAATGGTTTTTGTAGCAGCTGCTTCAGTTGTTGTATTCCAATCGTTCACCAGCAATACAAATTCAAAAGGTGAAATGCAGAAAAATTCAGTGTCACAATCCGTAGTTGGCGATGCCCAAACGGTTAACTTCCAGAACATGCAGGATGCTTTTAAAGGCGAAACAACTGCCAGTGCCAAATATGCTGCCTACAGCAAAAAAGCCGAAGAGGAAGGCTACCACGAAATAGCCATGTTGTTTATGGCCGCATCAAAATCCGAAAAAATACATGCAACAAATCATAAATCGGTTTTGGGCGAATCGGGTCAAAAAGTTCCGGAAATAAAACCTGAATTTACAGTAAAATCGACCAAGGAAAACCTGCAGGATGCCATTGCCGGCGAAGGTTACGAGGTTAAAACCATGTATCCTGAATTTATGACCAATGCCAATACCGCCGGAAATCAGCTTGCGTTGGTAAGCTTAAATTATGCCTACAAAACAGAGCAAAAACACAAAATTTTTTACGAAAAAGCGTTAGCTGCATTAGAAAGCAAAACAGTAAAATCGTTGCCAACTGTATATTACGTTTGTCCAACTTGTGGAAACACATACGATACAACTCCTCCGAGTCGTTGTGGAATTTCAATGACCGGTTCTGAAAAATTTATTAAGGTTGATAAGCTAAATAGTTAAGTAGGTTTAAGTGTTAAGTTTGGAAGCCTCGGAGAAATCCGGGGCTTTCTTTTTTGTGGGTATTTATCACAGTACAAAATTAAAGCGGGCACTCTGTTAATTCAGAGTACCCGCTTTAATTTGTGTTTATTTCTATTTCGTGTTCAAAACAATTTCACTTCCTTCCAACCCGGACGAAGTGGCTTTCAATTTAATTTCTCCGGAAGTTCCGGTTGGTCTCAGAATGACCAGACAGCGGCCATTAAAACTGCTTACTTCTGGCGCACGGAAGCTTTTCATATCAGCAGGATTTCCGTTTTCGACTGCTGCCAATTCTCCGGCTCCTTCAATTTTAAACTGGATTGGCAGATTTGCATTTGGAATTAATGCACCGTTTTCATCCACCACTTCAACAGTCACGTACGAAAGATCGTTGCGGCTGGCTTTCAGTTCAGAACGGTCGGCAGTTAAACGAATCTTGGCAGGCTTTCCGGTTGTTTTCAGTAGTTTCGTTTCTATTTCTTTGCCATCTTTCAACGCAACGACTTTCAATTCGCCAGCTTCATAAGGCACTTCAAATGTGGCTGTCAGTTTGGTTTCTGCAGAGACTGGTTTGGTGCCAATCACTTTTCCGTTGAGTTCCAATCTCACTTCAGGATGATTTGAGTAAACGTTTACCTGAATTCTTTGGCCTTCGTTACCGACCCAGTTCCAGTTTTGTTGTTCATCGGGCCAGCCCCACATGCTTACCATTTCTTTCATTCCTGAAGGGATTGGAGCATGAACGGCCATTTCGAGATTGCTTACTTTCCATACTACATCGCGGTAATACGATTGTGGTTTTTTGAATCCACAAATGTCGATGTCGCCACAATACGCATTGTACCAGGGCCAATCCATCGAGAATGTATCTTTACTGTCTTTGCTGATCGTTGAATGACCAATTCCCGATTCTCCCAAATAATCCATGGACGTCCAAACGAAATCGCCAATTACATACGGATATTTTTCAACCATTTGCCAGTTTTCGAAGGCTTGAAGTGGAAACGATTCAGTTCCCATCATCAAGCGTTCCGGAGCAATCTTGTGGTCGTTTTCATATTCATCCAGTTTGTAATTGTATCC